>JAIYAI010000430.1 GCA_027489135.1 Acetobacteraceae bacterium | reverse complement strand
GCGCTCGGCCTGGGCGATCGCGGCGCGGCAGAGTTGGGCCGGCGACGGGGCGTCCGGCTGCGCCGCGGCCGGTAGGGGCGCCATGGCGAGGCCGGGCAGGAGGAGGAGGCAGCGGAAGTTCGGGCGGGGCATGGCGGGCGGCGCTGCGCAACCGGCGTGCCAGGGCGGCCTGGCCGGCGAGGATCCCGTGCCGACCCGCGCCATCCCATGACGCACCGGGACCCTGGCCGATGGCGATGCCTGGACGCCGCATCCATCCCGCGGCATCCCACGTAACCCCTCGCAGGCTCGAGGCGAAGGAGGGGAATGGCGCGTCCCGCCTTGGCAGCCCGGGCCGTTGCCCCAACATCTCCCGTGTCGGCCCGAGGCCGCCCGTGGCCCTGAAGAGGTTCCGCATGCATATCCGCATCCCCCGTGGCTGGGAGATCAGCGACCGCGAGGCCACGCCGGAGCATCTCGTCTTCGGCCGGCGCGCGGCGCTCAAGGCGCTCGGCGCCGGATCGATCCTGGCGACGGGAGCGCTGCCCGCCGCGGCGCAGCAGGCCGGCGCCGCCCCGCCGCTGCGCGACGGCATCGCCCGCAACGAGGCCTATCCGGGCGTCCGGGCCATCACCGCCGAGCGCGAGGCGACGACCTACAACAACTTCTACGAATTCGGCACCGACAAGGGCATCTTCCGCGCGGCGCAGCGCATGCCCCTGCGCCCCTGGACCGTGAAGGTGGACGGGCTCGTCGACACGCCGAAGGAGTTCGGCATCGACGACCTGCTGGCGAGGATGCCGCTGGAGGAGCGCGTCTATCGCCTGCGCTGCGTCGAGGCCTGGGGGATGACCGTGCCCTGGATCGGCTTCCCGCTCTCCGCCCTGCTGAAGGAGGTCGGCGTCCGCTCCGACGCCAAGTTCGTCCGCTTCGAGACCGCGGCGCTGCGGGACGTCATGCCGGGGCTGCGCCAGTCCTGGTATCCCTGGCCCTATATCGAGGCCTGCACCGTGGCCGAGGCCGGCAACGACCTCTCCTTCATGGTGGTCGGCGCCTATGGCAAGCCGCTGCCGCAGCAGAATGGCGGGCCGCTGCGCATCCACCAGCCCTGGAAATACGGCTTCAAGGCCGGCAAGTCGCTGGTGCGGATCAGCCTCGTCGCGGAGCGCCCCAAGACCTTCTGGGAGGCGATCCAGCCCAGCGAATACGGCTTCTGGGCCAATGTGAACCCGGAGGTCTCCCACCCGCGCTGGAGCCAGGCCAGCGAGCGTCTGATCGGCAGCGGGGAGCGCGTGCCGACGCAGATCTTCAACGGCTACGGCGAATGGGTGGCGCCGCTCTACATGGGGCTGCAGCGGGAGCGTCTCTGGGCCTGACGGTTTCGCGACTGTCAAGGCGCTTGACCGATCCGGGCGGTTTGGCGTGCCCTGGCGGCCGTGGAACAGTCGCGCCCGCTTCCCCCCGCCGCCAATGCCGCCGGCCCGCAGTCGCTGCTCGTCGGCGAGCGGGAACTGCGCGCCGTGCTCGATGCCCTGCCGGCACGGGTCGCGCTCTATGACCGGGAACGCCGCCACCGCTACGTGAACCGCGCCTACGCCGACTTCGTCGGCTGGTCGCAGGAGGCGGTGGTGGGCCTGACGCTCGCCGAAGTGATGGGTGCCGAGACCTTCGCCCGGGTCGAGCCCTTCTACCTGGCCCTTCGCCCGCATTCGGCCCTGGCCCTGGCCGGCGAGGAATCGCGTTGGGAGGGCTGGCTGCCCTTCAACGTCGAGAACCGGCACGCCTATGTGCAGCGCTTCTACGTGCCCCATCGTGGCCCCGGCGGCGGCGTGGATGGCTATTTCGTCTTCGCCCGCGACCTGACCGAGCTCAAGCGCAGCGAGGCGCTGAACGCGGCGATCACCGGCGCCGCGCTCGACAGCATCATCGTCGCCGACGCGGCCGGGCGGATCCTTGCCTTCAACCCCGCTGCCGAGCGCTGCTTCGGCATGACGCAGGAAGCCGCACTGGGCCGGCCACTCGCCACGCTGCTCGGTGGCGACCCGGAGGCCGGAGCGCGGCGGGAGATCGAGGCGGTCCGCGCCGACGGCAGCCGCTTCCCGGCGGAACTCACCCTGGCGGAGGTGCAGCTCCCGGATCGCCGGCTGCTCACCGCCTATCTGCGCGACCTGACGGAGGCGCGCGCCGCCGCGGCTGAGATCGCCCGCCAGCGCGAGGCGCTGCTGCAGGCCGAGAAGCTCGCCGCCTTCGGCGCGCTGCTCGCCGGTGTGGCGCATGAGCTGAACAACCCGCTCTCCATCGTGCTCGCCGGCGCGCTGATGCTGCAGGAGGACCTGGAGGCGGCGCCGCTGCCTGAGCTTGCCGAGCGGGCGGAGCGCATCCGCATCGCCGGCGAGCGCTGCGCGCGCATCGTGCGCAGCTTCCTCGCCATGGCCCGCCGGCAGGAGACGCCGCGCCGCCCGCTCGCGCTGGCCCCGGTGGTGGAGGCGGCGCTCGAACTGCTGGGGCATGGGTTGCGCAGCGACGGGATCGTCATCGGTCGGGACTGGCCGGTGGCACTGCCCCCGGTGATGGGCGATGCCGACCAGCTTCACCAGGGGCTGACCAACCTGCTGACCAATGCGCGCCAGGCGCTGGAGGGTCGGCCGGCGCCGCGCCGCATCGGCATCGCCGCCGAGGAGCGGGCCGGCTTCGTCGAGATCCGCATCACCGACAACGGCCCCGGCGTGCCGCCGGCCATTCGCAACCGCGTCTTCGACCCCTTCTTCACCACCAAGCCCGTGGGCCTCGGCACCGGCATCGGCCTCGCCGTCTCGCGTGGAATCGCCGAGGCGCATGGCGGGACGCTGGAACTGGCGGAGGCAGCGGAGGACGCGGGCACCTGCTTCGTGCTCCGCATCCCCTGTGCGGAGGCGGCAGCCAGCCACGCCGCGGCGCCGCTGCCGACGACGGCCACGGGCCGCGCACTGGTGATCGACGACGAGGCGGAGATCGCGACCATGCTCGCCGATATCCTCGGCGCCATGGGCCTCGACTGCGACAGCGCCACCACGGGACGGCGGGCGCGGCGGTTGCTCAGCGTGCGCGACTACGACATCGTGCTCTGCGACCTGCGCATGCCCGATATCGGCGGCGAGGCACTCTTCGCCTGGCTGGAGCGGACGCGGCCCGAACTGTGCGGCCGGGTCGGCTTCGTCTCCGGCGCGGTGATGGCGGCCGGCGCCACGGCGCTGATCGCTCGCTCCGGCCGGCCGCTGCTGGAGAAACCCTTCCTGCCGCACGAGGTGCGCGCGTTCGTTGCACGCCTTCTGGGCGCCGGGGCTACAGGACCAACAGCGTCAGGATGAGGGGCAGGGCCGCCAAGCTCGGATAGAGGGTCGCGCCGAAGCCGAAGGCCTGGCCGCCGGCGCCCCGGGGGTAACCGCGCCACAAGAAGATGCGGCCGAGGGCGAATTGCAGGGCCAACAGCGGGATCAGCCCCATCGCGGGGAAGGGCAGCAGCGTCGCCAGCACGAGGTGCAACGGAACGGCGATGACGACCGGCGGCGATGGCGTGCCGAAGCCGCTGCCGGCGATGTCCTGGGCCGAGGCGAAGCGGAGATTGCTGACGCGGCCGACGGCGGCGATCAGGCGGAGCACCGGCAGCAAGTCCCAGCACAGCCCGAAGGCCAGCCGTGTGGCGACATCGTCCGATCCGGGCAGCGCCAGGCGGCGGCGCGAGGAAGCCGGCCGCATGGGTCATGCCGGTGGCCCCATTGCCTGACCCGCGGCGCGCAGCGCCGAGGCACCGAACGGCGCCCGCCGGCAGTGCGGCGCGCTTGCCCGACTGCGTCAGGCATTCGGGCCGTAGGAATCAGGAGCGTCAGCCCCCAGGCGGGGATGCCCCCTCGGATGACGCCGCGTTGCTCGGCGCCGAGGGCCATCTCAGCCCAGCCGCGCCCGGGCCAGCGCCACGACCCGGTGCACCTCGGGCGTGAGGTCGTAGGCGGCCATCTCCTCCGGCAGCGCCCAGGCGACGGCGGCGACATCGTCGCCGGGGCGGGCGACGCCGCTTTCCCAGCGCGCGCAGTAGTCGACGATGGTGTAGTGGAAGCGGACGCGGCCGGTCTCCTCCTCCGTGGTGATCGCATCGACCACGGCGGCGAGTTCCAGCGGCCCGACCTCGATGCCGCATTCCTCCATCAACTCGCGCCGCGCCGCGGCCTCGGCCCGCTCGCCGACATGCTGCGCGCCGCCGGGCAGGGACCACATGCCGAGGCGAGGCGGCTTGCCGCGGCGCACCAGCAGCACCCGGTCGCCCTGGAAGACGATCATGCCGATGCCGACCCAGGGGCGGTCCGGATATTCGCGGCTGGCCCCGGTCATGGCGTCATCTCCTCAGCGGGAGGGCAGGGGGAAGGGCAGGCCGCCGGGATGACCCTGGGGGAGCCCTGGGGGCAGGCCCTGCGGCGCAGCGCCGGGCGGCTCGGGGCTCACCGGCTCGCGCGGACGGAGATCCTCCGACGTCGGCAGCAGCGCCTTCTCCTTCCAGGGGCCGATCTGGAAGGCCCAGCCGGCCCAGCGCGCGGTCAGGCGCTTGGCCTCCTCACTCTCCCCGTTCGCGGTCAGCCCGACCCAGAGGTCCTGCCCGGCGCGGTTCAGCGCGACGGTGACCCGAAGCCCGTCCGTGTAGGTGAGGGAGGCCTCGCCGATCCCCTCTCCCGGGCGACCCGGCGGGGAGGGGGCGACCTCCAGGAAGGTGAGGAACTCGAAGGCGCGGGCGATCTCGTCGAGGGTGATCTCGTCCGGCGGCTTCGGCGCATCCGCGGGTTCCAGCACCTCGATGGCCGCGTCGGGTGCGTCGCCGGCGCGGGCGATGACCACCTGCGCCGCGCCTGCGCGCCGCGCTTCCAGCCGCAGGAAGCGCGCGGCGGGCAGGTTGGCGACGTCGCGGTCGAGCCAGAGATTGGCCTCCGCATCGACCGGCAGGCGCCCTTCGGCGAGCCAGGACTGGGTCTCGCCGGGGCGGCGGATATAGACGCTTTCGGGCACGTTGCCCTGGGTGCGGACGCGGCGGCGGCCGATGATCAGCTCCGCGATCGGCGCGCCCTGCGCGTCCAGCACGCGCAGCAGCAGCGCCGTGCTGCCCGGCGTCCCGGGGTCGTCGAGGCCGAGGCGGTTGAGCTGCGCCGTATCGGCGGTGCGAGGCTCCAGCAGCCTGAGTTCCGTCAGCCCGACCAGCAGCTCCCGCACCTTCTCCGGCCGCACCGGGTAGCCGCCCTTCTCGGGCAGGACCCAGCGGTCGCCGTCCCGCTTCACCACCAGCGTGCCGTCGGCCTTCTTGACCTCGATGGTCGCGGCGGCACCGAGGCGCTGCGCGAGGTTGGGGAAGGCGAGACCGCCGGCGGCGGGCGCGGTGGTGGTGTTGTCGCCGTATTCGGCGACCAGCGCGCCGCCGAGCGCGACCGCCGCGCCGATGCCGAGGAAGACCAGGCTGCGCCGTTGCATCGCCCGCGCTCCCTCAGGACCGCGCCGCGGCGCGGCGGCGGATGCGCACCACCGCGAGGCCGATGGCGAAGATGGTGAGCAGCGCCGGCACCATGGCGATGTTCACCGCGCGGAGCCTGCTCTCCAGCCCCTCGATGTCGCGGCGCAGCTCGAGCTGAACGCCGCGCAGTTCCCGCCGGGTGCGGACGATCTCGTCGCGGGCCTTGTCGATCTCGACCCGCTGCTCCGGGGTGATGACGGCGTTCGCGCCACCTCCGGCGCCCTGGCGGAGCTCGCGCAGCTTCTTCTCGGTCTCCTCCAGCCGCGCCTGCAGCGCTCGCTCGGTCTGGCGGAACTGCGCGTCGGCGCTGCGGCGGATCTCCTCGACCATCAGGAAGGGGCGGAGGGATTCGCCGCGGCTGCGCAGTGAGATCAGCGCGTCGGACCCCGCCAGCGTGTCGGCGAGGTTCACCACCATCGCGCCGTTGCCGCTGAAGGGGGTGGCGATCTGCTGGCCGAAGAAGTCCTGCACGCGGACCCAGAAGCGGTCGTCCAGGATGTCGCTGTCGTTGATGACGACGATGTTGGCCGGTCCCTCGGTGCGGGCGACATGGGCGGGGAAGCCATCGGGCCGCGCCTGGCCTTCGGCAGGGGGCGGCGCGCCCTCCGGGAAGGCGCTGGCCAGCGGGCCGCGGATGCGGGCACCGAGCACGCGGCGCTGCCCGTCGGGGCGGAAATCCGCCAGCAGCCGCGTCGGGTTCGGGTCCTGCGCGACGCGCGCGACGGGCACCACCATGGACTGCGCCGAGGTGGTCAGCAGCGGCGTGAACTCGATGGCGGCATCGGGCTTCTTCCGCACCTCACCGGCGGAGGCGACGGTCACCTGCTCCAGCTGCGCGATCGCGACCTCGGTGCGGTTCAGGCTGTCACCGGTCAGGTTGTACCAGGCGACGTAGTCGACCGCCTGCACCCGGTCCTGCGGGTTGGCGCGGACGCGCCAGGCGCCGCGGAGATCCAGCACCACCTGGTCCTCCGGCACGTCCAGGCCCCAGGGGCCGAGCAGGCGGTTGAGGGTGGAAGCGGTGTCGCGCACGGGCTGCCCGCCGGGGCCGGGGCGCGCGGCCTGGCCCTCCGAATGCGGGTCGACCATCACGATCAGCTTGCCGCCGCGCATGACGAACTGGTCGATGGCGTAGTGCGTCGCGGCAGAAAGGCCCTGCGCCTGCGCCACGATCAGCACCTGAATCTCGGGGTCGATCACCTGGGCGTCGAGCTGGACATCCTTCACGGCCGCGAACTGGCGCAACTGGGTCATCACCGCATAGGGCTGGCCCAGCGCGCCGGCGCTGCGCATCATCATCGCCCGCGGATCGCCGTTCAGCGGCAGCGAGGACATGACGCCGACCACGGTCCGGCGCGGGTTCGACAGCTCCCAGACCAGCTTGGTCAGGTCGTATTCCAGGAAGCGCTCGCGCTCGGGCTGCAGGAAGGGGATGGTGCGCTCGTCATCGACCAGGTTGGTCGCGGCGATGCCGAAGAAGACCTGCTCGCCGCCCTGGTCGATCGGCACGCCCTGCAGTCCGAAGGCGAGCGCCCGGTCCTCCAGCTCGCTGAAGGGCTCGGGGTCGAGGATCTCGAGGCGGATCCGGCCGTTCGAGAGCGCCACGTATTCGCGCAGCATGTTGCGCACCCGGTCGGCATAGGCGCCGTAGGCCGGGATCTCGGTGCCGAGGCGGCGGGAGTAGAAGTAGCGGATGGTGATGGGGTCGGAGAGGCCCGCCAGCACCTGCCGCGTGCCGTCCGCCAGGGTGTAGAGGCGCTGCTCCGTCAGGTCGATCCGCACACGGGAGAGGTAGCGGTCCGCCAGCATGTTGACGCCGATGGCGAGCCCGCCGGCGGCGACGACGCCGAGGGCGGAGGACCAGATCCGGCGGCTGCCGCCGCGGGGGCGAGGGGTATCGGCCATGGCGCTCAGTCCGCCTTGCGGTGGTCGATCACCACCGCGTTGAGGAAGAGAAAGAAGCCGATCATCGATGCGAAGTAGACGAGGTCGCGCAGCGCGATGACGCCGCGGGTGAAGCTGTTGAAGCGCTCCGCGACGGAGAGGGCGCGGGCGGCCTCGGCCAGTGCCGGGATGCGGTCCGAGAGGAACTCGGTGACGATCGGGCTGCCGGCGGCGACGAAGAGGAAGCAGACCGCGACCGCGAGGACGAAGGCGATCACCTGGTTCTTGGTGGCGGCCGAGAGCGCGGCGCCGATCGCGAGATAGGCGCCGGCCACCATCAGGCAGCCGAGATAGCCGGTCAGGATCACGCCGTTGTCGGGATCGCCCAGGATGTTGACCGTGATCCACAGCGGGAAGGTCAGCACCAGCGCGATGGCGCAGAAGGCCCAGGCCGCGAGGAACTTGCCGACCACCGCCGCCCAGGGCGGGATCGGCAGGGTCAGCAGCAGCTCGATCGTGCCGAGGCGACGTTCCTCCGCCCAGAGCCGCATGGTCAGCGCAGGCACGAGGAACAGGAAGAGCCAGGGGATGAAGGAGAAGAAGGGGACGAGGTCGGCCTGCCCGCGGGCGAAGAAATTCCCCAGCGTGAAGGTCATCGCTCCCGAGAGGATCAGGAAGATCACGATGAACACATAGGCGACGGGGGTGGAGAAGTAGCCGCCGAGTTCCCGCGCGGCGACGGTCAGCGCGGCGCGCATCAGGCGGCCTCCTTCCCGGGAAGCGTCAGTTCGCGGAAGACCTGCTCCAGGCTCTTGCCGTCGCGCTCCAGCGCCTTTGGCGGCGCGTCCACGATGACGCGGCCCTGCGCGATGATGATGGCGCGGGTGCAGACCGCGTCCACCTCTTCCAGGATATGGGTCGAGATGACGATCGCCTTCTCCGGCGCCATGGACTGGATCAGCCCACGCACCTCGTGCTTCTGGTTGGGGTCGAGCGCGTCCGTGGGTTCGTCCAGCACCAGCACGGGCGGGTCGTGCAGCAGCGCCTGGGCGAGGCCGACGCGGCGCTTGAAGCCCTTGGACAGCGTCTCGATCGGCTGCAGCCAGACCCCGCCGAGCTGCGTCAGGTCCATTGCATGGCCGACCCGGTCATTCGCCTCCGAGCCGCGGAAGCCGCGGATGCGGGCGCAGAAGCCGAGGAAGCCGGAGACGGTCATCTCGGGGTAGGTCGGCGCGCCCTCCGGCAGGAAGCCGAGGCTGCGCTTGGCCGCGACGGGCTGGTCCACCACGTCATGGCCGCAGATACGCGCCGTGCCGGAGGTCGGCGGCATGAAGCCGGCCAGCATGCGCATGGTGGTGGACTTGCCGGCGCCGTTGGGGCCGAGGAAGCCCAGCACCTCGCCACGGCCCACGGTGAAGGAGACGTCGTCCACCGCGGTGAAGGCGCCGAAGCGCTTGGTTAGGCGTTCGATGGCGATCAGCGCATCGGCCAAGTCTGGATCCCCCGAATCAGGCAGGCCTGCCAGGGATACCCCCGCATCCGCCGGCAGGGCGCGGATTTACAAGCCCCAAGGGGGTTTGCAAGGCCAGGGGGCGGGGATGGGTCAGCCCGCCCGCAGGGTCGCCATCGCGCCGCCCTTGCCGAAGAGCGTCAGCAGCGTCCGCACCGCCAGGCCCCGCTCGCCGGTCAGCATCGGGTCCTTCTCAAGCAGCAGGGCGGCGTCCTTGTTCGCCATGGCGATCAGCCCCTCCTGCTGCTCGCCCTCCGGCAGGCCGAGGCGGAAGACCTCGGCGCCGGACTGCCGCGTCCCCAGCGCCTCGCCGCCGCCGCGGATGCGGAAATCGGCGTCGGCGATCTCGAACCCGTCCTCGGTGTCGCGCAGGATCATCAGCCGCTCGCGCGAGACCTGGCCGAGATCGCCCTCGTCGTAGAGCAGCATGCAGTAGCTGGCCGCCGAACCGCGCCCGACCCGGCCGCGCAACTGGTGGAGCTGCGCGAGGCCGAAGCGCTCCGCGTGCTCGACCACCATCACCGTCGCCTCGGGGACGTCGACGCCGACCTCGATCACGGTCGTCGCCACCAGGATCCGTGTACGGCCCTGCGCGAAGTCGCGCAGCGCGCCCTCTCGCGCATCGGTTTCCATCCGGCCATGCGCGAGGCCGACGAGGCCGGGGAAGCGGTCGGACAGGTCGGCGAAACGGGTCTCCGCCGCGGCGATGTCCATCACCTCGCTTTCGGCGACATGCGGGCAGACCCAGTAGACCCGGGCGCCACGCTCGATGGCGCGGGCGATGCCGGCGACGACCTGTTCGGACTGGCGCAGCCCGTGCAGCGTGGTGGTGATGGGCTGGCGGCCGGCGGGCTTCCCGGTGAGGCGGGAGACCGCCATTTCCCCCCATTGGGTGAGGAGAAGCGTGCGCGGGATCGGCGTCGCGGTCATCACCAGCATGTCCGCGGCGTCTCCCTTCTCGGCCAGCATCAGCCGCTGCGCCACGCCGAAGCGGTGCTGCTCGTCCACCACGGCGAGGGCCAGGTCGCGGAACTCCACCCCCTCCTGGAACAGCGCATGGGTGCCGACGACGATCTGCACCGCGCCGCTGGCGAGGCCCCCCAGGACCCGCTTCCGCTGCGCGCCCTTCACGCTGCCCGCCAGCAACTCCATCCGCACGCCGGCGGGGGTGCAGAGGCGGTCCAGCGTGCGGACATGCTGCCGCGCCAGGATCTCGGTCGGCGCCATCAGCGCGGCCTGGCAACCCGATTCCACCGCCCGCAGCATGGCCAGCACCGCGACCAGCGTCTTGCCTGCGCCGACATCGCCCTGCAGCAGGCGGAGCATGCGGTGCGGCGCGGCGAGGTCCGCGTCGATCTCGGTCAGGGCATGCGCCTGGGATTCCGTCAGCGGGTGCCCGAAGGCATCCAGCGCGGCCTGGCGTAGCGCTCCGGTGCCCTGCAGCGCCCGCCCCGGCAGCCTGCGCACCCGGCGGCGCACCAGGCCGAGCGCGACCTGGCCGGCCAGCGCCTCGTCATAGGCAAGGCGGCGGCGCGGCGCCGGGGGAGGGGCATCGGCGTCCGGCGCCTGCACGGCGCGCAGCGCGGCGGTGAAGCCGGGCCAGCCCTCCCGCCGCAACAGTGCGGCGTCGTGCCATTCCGGCAGCGCTTCGGGCAGGCGCTCCAGCGCCCCCACCATGGCCTTCGCCACCTGCGACAGGCGGAGGTCCTTCACCAGCGGCCAGACCGGCTCGACCAGCGGCAGCCCCTCCGGTCCGGTGGCCGAGAGGGGGTTGATCATGGAGAAGCCGCCCGCTGCCTCCGTCTTGACCCGGCCGGCGAAGAGCCGCTCGGACCCCTCGGGCAGCATCTTCTTCAGCCATTCGACACGGCTGTTCATGTAGCGGATGACCAGCCGCTCGCCGCCCGCCCGTGCCCGGACCTCCACGTAGCGCCTGCCCTGGCGGGAGAGGGCGCCCCGCATGCCCTCGATCTCGGCGGCCAGGATCACGTCGACATCCTCCGGCGCCTCGCCGGGATGCTCGACAAGGCGGCGCCGGGCGTAGCGCTCGGGCAGGTGGAACAGCAGATCCAGCACGGCCTGCCCGCCACCCATCGCCTCCGACAGCCGTTTCGCGGTCAGGGGGGTGACGCCGGGCAGGTCGGCCAGCGGCTGGAACAGGGGCGCGAGGGCGGGGTCCTCGACCGGCGCCTCCGCCTGGGCTTCGGCCAGGTCGCCACCGGCGATCAGCCCCGGCAGCAGCGAGGCGCCGGCCTTTCCGCCTCGTCGGGCTGACACGATTCCCATGCACGCCTATATGGCAGCCGCGATGCGCCCCCGCACCCTGGGCAAGCGTCCCCGCGCCCCGATCTTCCGCCTGCCCATCCTTTCCGCGGCGAGCCGATGTCCGAACCCGAATCCATCACCGATACCCGCCGTCGCCGCCTGATCTTCCGGGCCCATCACCGCGGCACCAAGGAAGCCGACCTGATGATCGGGGGCTTCGTCTCCCGCAGCATCGGCGCGATGACCGAGGCCGAACTGGACGCGCTGGAGGCGATCCTGGAACTCCCCGATGTGGAGCTTTCGGACTGGCTGACGGGGCGCCTGGCGGTGCCGCCGCAGCACCGGACGCCGCTGATGGAGCGGATGCTGGTGGAATGCGGGTCGCTCGGTGCAGGCGTGCCGGACAGCGTCCGCCGCGCATGACGGACGGCCCCCCCACCGCCGAAGCCGCGCATGGCGTCACCGTCCATGGCGTGCCCGAGGGCTTCGACGCCCTGCTGCTGGCGCGCCGCCGCGCCGAGACCGACGCCCCCATCCTGCATGTCTGCCGCGACGACCAGCGCATGCAGCGGCTGGAGGAGGCGCTCGGCTTCTTCGCGCCCGAGGTCGAGGTGGTGCGTGTCCCGGCCTGGGACTGCCTGCCCTATGACCGCGTCTCTCCCAACCCCGAGATCGTCGCCGAGCGCGTCGCCGCGCTGACGCGCCTGCTGGAACCCCCGCCCGCGGGCGGGCGGATCGTGCTGACCACGGTCAACGCCCTGGTGCAGAAGGTGCCGCCGCGGGAGGCGTTCCTCGGCACGGTGATGCGCCTGGCGCCGGGGCGGAAGGTCGCCCCCGAGGCGCTGACTGCCTTCCTGGAGGCGAACGGCTACGGCCGCACCGGCACCGTCATGGAGCCCGGCGAATACGCCGTGCGCGGCGGTCTGATCGACCTCTTCCCCGCCGGGGAGGAGGAGCCGATCCGCATCGATCTCTTCGGCGACGAGATCGAGGGCATGCGCCGCTTCGACACCGGCACCCAGCGCAGCGGCGAGACGGTCGCCGACCTGGTGCTGCGCCCGGTGGGCGAGGTCTTCCTCGACGCGGAGTCCATCAGCCGCTTCCGCACCGGCTATGTCGAGTTGTTCGGCGCCGCGGCGACCGAGGACCCGCTCTATGTCTCGATCAGCGCCGGCCGGAAGCACCCCGGCATGGAGCACTGGGCCGGGCTGTTCCACGCGGCGATGGAGACGCTGGTCGACTACCTGGACGGCGCATCCGTCAGCCTCGACCACCAGGTCGACGAGGTGGTCGCCGCGCGGCTCGAAATGATCGCCGACCACTACGAGGCGCGGCGCCAGCCGGTGCGCACGACGGAAGGGGAGGTGCCCTACCGCCCCGCGCCGCCGCGTACGCTCTACCTCGATGGCCGCGGCTGGGACCGGATGCTCGCCCGCGGTGCGCTGTTCCGCTTCACGCCCTTCACCGGCGACGGGGTGGAGGGCGCGGCGATCGAGGCGGGCGGGCGGCCCGGGCGGCTTTTCACCGATGTCCGCGCCGCCGGTCAGAACGTCTTCGAGGTCTATCGCGAACACGTCGAGGGCATGATCAGGCGTCGCACGCGCCCCGTGCTGGCGGCCTGGACCCGTGGATCCCGCGATCGCCTCGCCAACCTGCTGCGTGAACACAAGGTGGCCGCCCAGGTGGTGGAGCACTGGGCCGAGGTGGCGACCCTGCCCGAGGGGGTGGTCGGCATGGCCGTTATCGGCCTGGAGCGCGGCTTCGCGGCGGATGCCAAGGCGCTCGGCCTCGCCTTCGGCCTCTCGGTCACAGGCGAGCAGGACCTGCTGGGCGAGCGCATCGCCCGCCCGCCGCGGCGCCGGAAATCGGCCGCAAACTTCATCGCCGACGCCACCGGGATCGAGCAGGGCGACCTCGTCGTGCACGAGGACCACGGCATCGGCCGCTACGATGGGCTGGAGACGCTGGCCGTCAACGGTGCGCCGCATGATTGCCTGCGGCTGGTCTATGATGGCGGCGACAAGCTGTTCCTGCCGGTCGAGAACATCGAGGTCCTCTCGCGCTTCGGCTCCGAGACCGCGGGCGTCGCCCTCGACAAGCTGGGTGGCACGAGCTGGCAGAACCGCAAGGCGAAGGCGAAGCAGCGCATCCGCGACATGGCGGGCGAACTGATCCGCATCGCCGCCGAGCGGTCGATGCGGGAGGGCACCAGCGCCACTCCGCCGGAGGGTGCCTGGGATGAGTTCTGCGCCCGCTTCCCCTTCGCCGAGACGGACGACCAGCTGCGCGCGATTGCCGACGTGGTCGAGGACCTTGCCAGCGGCAAGCCGATGGACCGGCTGATCTGCGGCGATGTCGGCTTCGGCAAGACCGAGGTCGCGCTGCGCGCCGCCTTCGTCGTCGCCATGTCCGGCGCGCAGGTCGCGGTGGTGGTGCCGACGACGCTGCTGGCGCGCCAGCACGCCCGCACCTTCGCCACGCGGTTCGAGGGACTGCCGATCAACGTCGCCCAGCTATCCCGCATGGTCACGGCGAAGGAGGCGAACCAGGTGCGGGAGGGGCTGAAGGACGGCCGCATCAACATCGTCGTCGGCACGCATGCGCTGCTGGCCAAGTCGATCGAGTTCGCCGATCTCGGCCTGGTGATCGTGGACGAGGAGCAGCATTTCGGCGTCGCCCACAAGGAACGCCTCAAGGCGCTGAAGACCGACGTCCACGTGCTGACGCTGACCGCGACGCCGATCCCGCGCACCTTGCAGCTCGCGCTGACCGGCGTCCGGGAGATGAGCGTCATTGCCACGCCCCCGGTCGACCGGCTCGCGGTGCGCACCTTCATCATGCCCTGGGACGGGGTGGTGCTGCGCGAGGCGATCCAGCGCGAGCGGTTCCGGGGCGGCCAGATCTTCTGCGTCGTCCCGCGCATCGAGGACATGGAGAAGGTCTCGTCGCGCCTCCGCGAGATCGTGCCCGACGCCAGGGTGGTCGAAGCCCACGGCCAGATGCCGCCGACGCATCTCGAGAAGGTGATGACCGAGTTCGGGGACGGCAAGCACGACGTCCTGCTGTCCACGAACATCGTGGAAAGCGGGCTCGACATGCCGGCGGTGAACACGCTGGTGATCCATCGCGCGGACCTGTTCGGGTTGGCCCAGCTCTACCAGCTGCGCGGCCGCGTCGGGCGCGGCAAGCAGCGTGGCTATGCCTATCTGACCTGGCCGCAGTCGCATCGCCTTTCCGCCGCGGCGCAGAAGCGGCTGGAAGTCATGCAGACGCTCGATGCGCTCGGCGCCGGCTTCACCCTCGCCAGCCACGACCTCGACATCCGCGGCGCCGGCAACCTGCTCGGCGACGAGCAGTCCGGCCATATCCGGGAAGTCGGCATCGAGCTCTACCAGCAGATGCTGGAGGATGCGGTGGCCGAGATGAAGTCCGGCCAGGGCCGGAAGAAATCGGAAGCCGACTGGGCCCGTGACTTCTCCCCCAACATCAATCTCGGCCTGCCGGTGCTGATCCCGGAGGATTACGTGAAGGACCTGCCGGTCCGCCTCGGCCTCTATCGCCGCATCGGCGCGCTGGCGAACGAGGCGGAGGTGGAGGCGATGGCGGCCGAGCTTGCCGACCGCTTCGGCACCCTGCCGGCGGAGGTCGAGAACCTGCTGCAGGTGGTCGCCATCAAGGCGCTTTGCCGCGGCGCCGGCGTCGACAAGGTGGATGCGGGGCCGAAGGGCGTGGTGCTGTCCTTCCACCGCAACCAGTTCCGCAACCCGGGCGGCCTCGTCACCTGGGTGGCGGCGCAGAAGGGCCTGGTGAAGCTGCGCCCCGACCACAAGCTGGCGCTGCTGAAGGAGATGGACCTGGCCCAGCGCGTGCGCGTGGCGAAGGACCTGCTGGCGGCGCTGGGCAAGGTGGCCCTGGGGCAGGGGACGGCGGACCCGAATGCGCCCCCGAAGCCGAAGGCCCCGCCGGTGCCGCCGAAACCCGATCCGCGCGCCGTGGTGCAGAAGCCGAAGCACGTGCCGCCGCCCGTCCCGAAGCGCCCGCCGCCGCCGGAGCCGAAGCCCGATCCGCATGCCGTGGTGCGGGCGCCGAAGCCGGGAGCGCCGCCACCCTGGCGCGCCGGGTCGGTGAAGGACCGCTTCGGCCGAAGGTGAGGTTGGGGCCTCAGCTCTCGACCAGCGCCACGTCCAGCAGCCGTTCCAGCACCTCGGGCTCCTGCGCGCCGGCGATGGCGTTGCGCCCGCCGACCACGAAGCAGGGCACGCCGTTGATGCCGAGCCGGTGCGCCCGGAGGTTGTCGGCGTGCACCGCCTCCACCTCCGCGATCGTGGACAGGAAGCGCCGCGCCACAATAGGGTCGAGGCCGATCTGTCCCGCCACCGCGGCCAGCGTCCCCGGCTCCCCGATATCGGCGCCCTGCTCGAAATAGGCCTCGAAGAGCGCCTCCACCATCTGGTCGGCGGCGCCGTAGCGCCCGGCCCAGCGCACCAGACGATGCGCATCCAGGCTGTGCGGGATACGGCGGATGCGGTCGAAGCGGAATTCGATCCCCTCCGCCCGGCCCAGATCCGCGATGGTGCCGTGCAGGCGGCGCGCCCGTTCCTCGCCGCCGAATTTGCGGACCATGTATTCCTGCCGCCCCACGCCCTGCGGCGCGATGTCCGGGTTCAGCAGGAAGGGTCGCCAGACCAGTTCCGCCCGCACGTCTGGGCGCGCATGCAGCAGCCGCCGCAGACGCCGGACGCCGAGGTAGCACCACGGGCAGACCAGGTCGTAGACGACCTCGATCGGCAGCCAGGCATTGGTGGGCGTAAGAAGATTCACGACGCCATCATAGACCCCGGGCGTCCGACGCGCCACGCGGAAGCGGCCTTCCGGGCCCCGCCGGCGCGGCGTAGCCTGCCCCTGGACGCAAGGGGACCGGGCCGATGGCGCAGGACAGGGTGGCGATCGTCACGGGCGGCGCGCGGGGAATCGGCCGGGCAAGCTGCCTCGCCCTGGCCCGGCACGGTTTCGCCCTCGCCGTGGTGGACCTGCGGGAGGAGGCGCTGGCCGCCACCGTCGCCGCGCTGCGGGAGGCCGGCGCCACCGCCATGCCGATCATCGCCGACACCGCCGACCATGCGCTCGCCAAGGCCTCCGTCGACCGCGTGTTGTCCGACTGGGGCCGAGTCGACGTGCTCTTCAACAACGCCGCCATGCCGCAGACGAAGCGGATCCTGGAGATCACCGAGGCGGAGTGGGACCGCGAGATGGCGGTGAACCTGAAGGGCTACTTCAACTGGGCCCAGGCCGCGGCACCGGCGATGCTGGCCCAGGCGGCGCCGGGCAGCCTTGGCGGGCGGATGATCATGACCTCCTCCGTCTCCGCCAATGCCGGGCCGAGCGACCAGGCCGTCAGCCGTTTCGCCTATGCCACGGCGAAGGCCGGCGTGCTCGGCCTGGTGCGGGGACTCGCGCGGGAACTCGCGCCCGCGGTCGCGGTGAACGCGATCTGCCCGGGGTCCATCCTGACGGAGCGGACGGAGGAAGCCTTCGCGCCGCACATGAACCGCATCGCCGCGACGACGCCGCTCGGCCGCGTCGGCACGCCCGAGGACATCGCCGTGGTCGTCGCGTTCCTCGCCACGGTGGAGCCTTGCTTCATCACCGGCGAGGTGATCGACGTCGATGGCGGCGCGAACATCAACTGAGGTGCACGCCATGTCGATCGATCTCGGCCTGCAGGGACGCGTCATCGCCGTCACCGGCGCCTCCAGCGGCTTCGGCCGCGCCATCGCGATCTTCCTGGCGGGGCAGGGGGCGGATGTGCATGTCGCCGACCGTGACCGCGAGGGGCTGGCGAGCCTCACCGCCGCGCATCCTGCGATCCGCGCCAGCACCGTCGATCTCGCCGACCGCGCCGCGGGCGCGGCCTGGATCGCGGCGGTCGAGGCCGCGGCGGGCGGCGCCATCGCCGTGCTGGTGAACAATGCCGGCGGCTCGCTGGGCCAGGTGCCGCAGGACATCACCGCCGTCTCCGATGCCGCTTGGGATGCCATCATCGACGTCAACCTGCATGGCGTCTTCGCGCTCTGCCGCGCCGTGGTGCCGGGGATGCGCCGCGCCGGTGGCGGACGGATCGTCAACATCGGGTCGCGTGCCAGCCAGAACGCCTCGCTCAACGGCGTGCAGGCCTACACGGCGGCCAAGCACGCCATCGCGGGTCTGACCCGGCAACTGGCGGCCGATCTCGGCCCCTCCGGCATCACGGTGAACTGCGTAGCGCCGGGCCTCGTCCGCACCAACCGCCACCGCGACGCGCAATGGGAGCGATATGGGGAGACGGGGCAGAACGCCCTGCTCTCGCGCATCGCGCTCCGCCGCCTCGGCACGCCGGAGGACATCGCCCATGTCGTCGGCTTCCTCGCCTCCGACCTCGCTGCCTACATCACCGGGGCGATCATCCCGGTCGATGGCGGCACCGCCTGAAGGGACCACCGTCATGACCACGCGCCGCACCACGCTCCTCGCCGCCGCCGGCACGCTGGCGGCCCCCGCGCTGCGCGCGCAGTCGCGCCGGGTGATCCGGCTGATCGTGCCCTTCTCCGCCGGCGGCAACACCGATGCGCTGGCCCGCATCGTCTCGCCCCGCGCCGCGGAGATCCTGGACGTCACCATCGCGGTCGAGAACAGGCCGAGTGCCGCGGCGGTGGTCGGCGTGGAGGCCGTGGTGCGGGCCCCGCCCGACGGCAACACGCTGCTGATCTGCGACACCACCCTGCCGGTGATGCCGACGATGAACCCGAACCTGCCCTTCGACATCTTCCGCGACCTGATGCCGATCGCCTCCATCGCCTCCGCGCCGACGACGCTCGTCGTGCGGGCCAACCTGCCGGCGCGTGACCTCGCGGAGTTCATCGCCCTGGCGAAGGCCCAGCCCGAGCGGATCAGCTACGCCACGGGCAGCATCGGCGGCACCGCGCATCTCGCGGCGCTGCTGCTGCAGGAGAAGGCGGCCATCAAGTTGAACTTCGTGCCCTATTCGGGGGCGGGGCAGGCGGCGACGGATCTCGTCGCGGGGCATCTCGACGTGAACTTCTCCGCGTTGCAGGCCGTGCTCGGGCTCATCCGCGGCGGGCAGATCCGGGCGCTTGCGACCAGCGGGGCGGAGCGGCAGGCCATGGCGCCGGAGATCCCGACCTTCCGCGAGAGCGGCCTGCCCGATGTGGTGGTGGCGGCGCATTGGGGCCTCTACGCGCCCGCCGGCACGGCAGCGGCCTGGGTCACGGCGGTGGGTGACGCCTATCGCCGCGCCATTGCCGAACCGGCGGTCCGCGCCGAGGTCGAGAAGCGCGGCTACGCCCTGGTCAATGCCGATGCCGCCCGGCATGCGCAGATCCTGCGCGAGGAATGGGAGAAGTGGGGCGGCGTCATGCGCCGCTCCGGTGCCGTACCGGCGCGCTGACATGGCGGGGTCCCGGGACGGCGCGGTCCGCCGCGCGACGGCATGCTTCGACGGCGGCGCCTATCTCGCCGCGCTCCGCCGCCTGGTCGCCGTGCCAACGGAAAGCCCCGATCCGCAGCGGGCGCCGGAACTGCACCGCTACTGCGCCGAGGTGATCCCCGGCCTGCTCGACGGCATGGGCTTCACGCCGCGCGTCGTGCCGAACCCGATCGCGGCCCGAGGCCCGGCGCTGATCGCGCAGCGGCAGGAGGGCGCGGGCCTGCCGACCATCCTCATCTACGGCCATGGCGACGTCGTGCGCGGCATGGAAGGTCGCTGGGCCGAGGACCGCGATCCCTGGTCCGTCACGCCGGTGGGCGAGCAATGGTTCGGCCGCGGCACCGCCGACAACAAGGGCCAGCACCTGATCGCCATCGAGGCGCTGCGGGCCGTGCTCCAGGAACGCGGCCGCCTCGGCTTCAACGCGACGCTGCTGGTCGAGACGGGGGAGGAGGTCGGCTCGCCCGGGCTGCGGGAACTGGTGCGGCAGGAAGTAGCCGCGCTGCGCGCCGACGCCTTCATCGGCCTCGACGGGCCGCGCCAGGCGACGACAGTGCCCGAACTGCGCCTCGGCTGCCGCGGCGGCATCGCCTTCGACCTCGTGGTGTCGCTGCGCGACGGGGCGCATCATTCCGGCCATTGGGGCGGGGTGCTGGCCGACCCCGCCGTGCTGCTGGCGCATGCGCTGTCCGACATCGTCGCGCGCGACGGCCGGATCCTGGTGCCGGGCTGGACCCCCGCCGCGATCCCGGACAGCGTCCGCCGCGCCTGCGCTGGCCTGGTCTTCGAGGACCTGCCCGGCCTGCCCGAGCCCGATGCCTGGTGGGGCGAGCCCGGGCTTTCGAAGGCGGAGCGCATCTTCGCCTGGACCAGCGCCATCGTGCTGGCCGGCATCACCGGCCTCCCGGACGCGCCGGCCAATGCCGTGCAGGGTGAGGCGCGGCTGCGCATGCAGGTGCGGCACACGGTGGACATCGATGCCGCGGCCATCGTTCCGGCGCTGCGCGCGCATCTCGCAGCGCGCGGGCACGCGCATGTTGAGGTCCGGCCGGTGACGGAGCGCGACATGTTCGCCGCCTCCCGCACCGATCCCGCCGATCCCTGGATCGTCGCGCTGGCGGAGAGCCTGCGACGCACCACGGGCCGCGCGCCGAACCTTGTGCCGAACTCCTCCGGCAGCAACCCGTCGGCGATATTCGCCGAGGAACTCGGCCTGCCCGTCGCCTGGGTGCCGAACGGCCATGCCGGCAGCAACCAGCACGCGCCGGACGAGCATGCGCTCGCGCCGCTGCTGCGGGAGGGGCTGGCCATCATGGCCGGCGTCTGGTGGGATATCGGCGCGGGGCTGCATCCCGCGCCGCGAGGCTGAAGCGCCATGAACCTGATCCGTCGTCGCCTGCTGCTGGCCGGGCTGACCCTGCCCGCCATCGCCCGCGCCCAGGGCGCTTTCCCGCAGCGCCCCGTACGCGTGATCATCCCCTTCGGACCCGGCGGGGGCAGCGACAACCTGGCCCGCACCATCGAGGTGAGCGTCGGCCGCGCGCTGGGCCAGACCCTGGTGATCGAGACGCGACCGGGTGCCGCGAGCGTCATCGGCACGGAGATGGTCGCCCGCGCCGATCCGGACGGGTACACGGTGCTGCTGACCGACACGACCTTCACCGTGAACCCAGGCCTGCTGCCGCGACTGCCCTATGATTCGGAACGGGACTTCGCGCCGCTGTCGCTGCTGGCGACGGGCGCGACGGTGCTGCTGGTGCACCCGGGGCTCGGCGTGAAGACCCTGCCGGAGTTCCTGGCGCTGGTCCGGTCGAAGCCGGGGCAACTCTCCTATGCCTCGGGCGGCAATGGCAGCGGGCCGCATCTTGCCGGTGAACTTTTCAAGATGGTGGCAGCGGTGAACCTCGTGCACGTGCCCTATCGCGGCACGGGGCCGGCGACGAACGACGTGGTCGCGGGGCATGTGCCGGTCATGTTCAACGGCGTCAGCGCATCTCGGCCGCATATCGATGGCGGGCGGCTGATCCCGCTGGCCGTGGCGTCGAAGGCGCGCAACCCGGCGCTACCGGACGTGCCGACCTTCGCCGAGGCCGGGCTGGCGGCCGTGGAGATCTCCTCGATCTGGGGCGTGCTGGCACCGGCGCGCACGCCGGAGCCGATCCAGGCGCGGCTCTCGGAGGCCTTTGCGGCCGGTGTCCGCGACCCCGCCCTGGCGCAGCGGCTGCAGTCGCTCGGCTACACGCCGGTGGGCAGCACGGGGAGCGAATTCGCCGCCGTGCTCCGCGCCGAGACAACGCGCTGGGCAGAGGTGATTCGCACCGCCAACATCAAGCCGGATTGAGGAAACGACGACATGGCATCGCCCGACGTGATCGCCGCCGCCATCGACGGCGCGGCGATGCAGCGGCACCTCGAGGAGTTCGCGCTCCGCGTGAAGCTGAGCGGCACGCCGGAGGAGGCGGAGAGCTTCGCCTATCTCGAACGCACCATGCGCGGCTACGGGTTCCGCACCCGCCTGATCCGCCACGAGGCCTTCATCAGCCTGCCCGGGCCTGCCCGCCTGGTCGTCGACGGCCGCGACATCCTCTGCATCACCCATTCCATGTCCCGCCCCACCATGCCGGAAGGGCTGACCGCGGAGATCGTCGATGTCGGCAATGCCTCGGACGTGCAGTTCCGCAACCGCGACCTGACGGGCCGGATCCTGCTGGCCGACGGCATCTCCTCGCCCGCCCTTGCCGCCAAGGCAGCCGCTGCGGGGGCGGCCGGCACCATCAGCATCAGCCCGACCGAGCATCGCTACGAGATGTGCATCTCCCCCGTCTGGGGCAGCCCGGAGCCGGGCACCGCCGCGCGCCTCCCCGTGACCTCCGCCGTCACGGTGAACAATGCCGATGGCGCGGCGCTGCGGGCCCGGGTCGCGCAAGGCGACGCGCGGGCCACCATCCATGCCCAGGTCGATACGGGTTGGCGCGACACGCCGATCCTGGTCTGCGACCTCGACGGCGCGGGCGGCGGCGACGCGCCCTTCGTGCTGCTCTCCGGCCACCACGACACCTGGTACCACGGCGTGATGGACAACGGCGCGGCCAACGCCACGATGATGGAGGCCGCGCGCGCCTGCGCCGCTCATGCCCGCACCTGGCGCCGCAGCCTGCGGGTCTGCTTCTGGTCCGGCCACAGCCATGGCCGCTATTCCGGTTCTTCCTGGTATGCCGACGAGCACTGGGTCGAGTTGGAAGCGCGCTGCGTCGCGCATGTGAACGTCGACAGCACGGGGGGCATCGGCGCCGACGACCTGACCCATACCGGTGCCGCTGCGGAACTTGGGCCCCTGGCGCGGGAAGCGATCGGCACCCATTCCGGCCAGGACTACCGCGGCAAGCGCAGCGGCCGATCCGGTGATCAGTCCTTCTGGGGCATCGGCATCCCGGCGATGTTCGGCACGCTCAGCAGCCAGCCCGCCTCGCCCCAGGGCATGCGCAACGCGCTGGGCTGGTGGTGGCACACGCCGCACGACACGATCGACAAGGTCGACCCCGCCAACCTTCTCCGCGACACCCGCATCGTC
Organism: Acetobacteraceae bacterium; assembly: GCA_027489135.1. Classification (GTDB taxonomy): domain Bacteria; phylum Pseudomonadota; class Alphaproteobacteria; order Acetobacterales; family Acetobacteraceae; genus JAIEOP01. The sequence continues at coordinate 541 of JAIYAI010000430.1, read as the reverse complement.
GCCCATGCCCTCTGGCGCCTGCTGGCCGACGAGGTCCTGCCCATCGACCACGCCAGCCAGGCCGCGGCGCTGGAGGCGGAGCTGGAAGGCATCGCCGCGACGCTCGGCGACCGCTTCGCCATCGACGGGCTGATCGAGGCGACGCGGCAATTCGGCATGCTGGCGGAGCAGGGGCCGCATCCCGACCACGCGGTGATGAATGCCTGCCGCGCGCTGGTGCCGATGGACTACACCGCCGGCGATCGCTTCGTGCACGACAGCGCGCTGCCGCACCCGGCCTGGCCGGTGCTGCAGCCGCTGCGCGACCTCGCGGCGAGCGCGCCAGGGACGGAGGAGGCGCGGCTGCTGACGGTCGCGGCGCGGCGGGCGCGGAACCGGATGGCGGATGCGCTGGCGCGGGCGTGTGCGGCGCTGGCACAGGGGTAGTGGGCTCGCCGCGGGCGTGCGCCCGGGTTCCCGCGGCATCCCGTCCTCGTGCCAGTGAGGCCGGATCGGCCATGCCGGCGTTCAGGACGCGGTCCCCGGGGAACCGGGACAGTCG
>JAIYAI010000413.1 GCA_027489135.1 Acetobacteraceae bacterium | reverse complement strand
CTTCCTGGACCGCACCGGCGACGAGATCCACACGGCGATGGAAGCCGGCGCCGTCATCCGCAAGAACGACATGCGCAAGGCCGCCTGGATCGGGGCCTATGAGGACAGCAATGTCGATGTCGGCCTCGCCGCCGGCCTCCGCGGCCGCGCGCAGATCGGCAAGGGCATGTGGGCCGCGCCGGACATGATGGCGGCGATGATCGAGCAGAAGGTCGGCCACCCGAAGGCCGGCGCCAACACCGCCTGGGTCCCCTCCCCCACCGCCGCGACGCTGCACGCGCTGCACTACCACATAGTCGATGTCGCGGCGCGGCAGGACGAGCTGGTGAAGGGCGGAAAGCGGGCGAAGCTGTCCGACATCCTGACCGTCCCGCTGGCCGCCGACACCAACTGGGCGCCAGCCGATGTGCAGGCCGAGCTCGACAACAACGCGCAGGGCATCCTGGGCTATGTCGTGCGCTGGGTGGACCAGGGTGTCGGCTGTTCCAAGGTGCCGGACATCAACGATGTCGGGCTGATGGAGGACCGTGCGACGCTCCGCATCTCCTCCCAGCATATCGCCAACTGGCTGCGCCACGGCATCTGCACCGAGGCGCAGGTGATGGAGACGATGAAGCGCATGGCGGCCGTGGTGGACCGGCAGAATGCCGGCGACGCGGCCTATACGCCGATGGCGCCGGGCTTCGACGGCCCCGCCTTCAAGGCGGCCTGCGACCTGGTCTTCAAGGGGCGGGAACAGCCGAACGGCTACACCGAGTTCGTGCTGCACGCCCGCCGGCGCGAGGCCAAGGCCCGCGCCTGACGCAGGCTGGCTCGTTGGCTGCAGAGCAGATCCACGCCGCCAAGCGATTCCGCTTGTCGGTGATCTGCTCTACCCCGTCACGCGCGCGGGTCCGAGCAGGATCCGCCGCATGTCCCCCCGCGCCTGCAGGCTGACCACCAGCAGGTAGGCGGAGAGGAAGAAGGCGCCGCCGAACAGCGCGGCGAGGCCGAGCCCGATGCCGGCGGCGCCGAAGCCGTGCCGCCAGGCGACCCAGAGCCCCGACAGCGTCAGCATGCACAGGAAGTCCAGGTTGAACTGGCCTGGCCAGCCCATGCGCGCGATGTCGCCGAAGAAGACCGGCAGGAGGTTGAGGCCGTGCTCGGCGATGACGATGGTCGTGTAGGCCGCGATCGTCAGGAAGATCAGGGCGAGGAGAATGCGGAAGGCGGTCATGTCTGCCTCTTCGCCGGGGACCTCGCCCCGGTTTCTCCTCAGCGTGGCGCCAGCCGGCCGCCGATGGCCAGCGACAGCGCGGCGGCGAGCGTTCCCAGCGCTGCGATCGCCAGCCCCGGCCCGTAGCCGCCGAAGCCGTCGCGCAGGATCCCGAACAGCGCCGGGCCGAAGGCGGAGGTGAACTGGATCGCCGTCGCCGCGCTGCCATAGGTGGCGCCGAAGGCGGCCGCGCCGAACTCCCGCCGCACCACCACGGGCCCGAGGGTGGTGACATGGCCGATGCCGTAGCCGTAGACCAAGCTCGCGACCACCACGACGGGCACGCTCGGCGCCCAAGCGATGGCCAGCAGCGCCGCGGTCTGCACCAGCATGATCCACGCCGCGAGGCTGCGCACGCTGACCCCGTCGACGATCCGCGCCAGCACCAGGCGACCCCCGAAGGCCACCAGCCCCGTCGCACTCACGAGCCAGCCGGCGCCCGCCGTGCCGAGCCAGGGCTCGGCCAGTGCCAGGTGGTGGGTGATGAAGCCGATCTGCACGGTCAGCCCGAGGGCGAAGGAGAGGGTCGCGGTCCAGAACAGTACGCGGGCGCCGCCGCGCGCGGCGCGGGGTTCCGGCGCCGGTGCCGGCGCGGCGCCGGTCGGGGGCGCATCGCCGTCGCGGCGAAGCCCGAGCGCCGCGGGGTTCCTGTGGCGCAGCACCGTGCCGACCAGCGGCAGCAGCACGACCACGGCGGTGCAGGACGCGGCGATCAGCCCGCCCTGCAGCCCCCAGTGCCGCAGCGCCCAGAGCAGCAGCGGCACGCCGAGGATGGCGCCGACGCTCGCCCCCATGATGGCCAGGGTGATGGACCGGCCCTGGTGCCGCTCGAACCACGGGGCGACGGTCGCGGAGATGCCGGTGGTGGAGAGGGTGGACCAGCCGATGCCGACCAGCACGAAGCAGGGGTAGAGCTGCCAGGGCGCGCTCACCTGCCCGATCAGCGCCACGCCCGCCGCGATGCTGAGCGTGCCGAGGCTCAGCACCGGCCGCGGCCCCCAGCGGTCGATGCTGCGCCCCACCGTCCGCTGCACCGCGGCGCTGACCAGGAAGAACAGGGTGATGGCGGAGGCGACCTCGGCCACCGCCCAGCCATGCGCCGCGGTCACCGCCTGCAGGTAGACGCTGGACCCGAACAGCCCCAGGCCCCAGCCGAAGGCCGCGACGACGAAGCAGGCGGCGACGACGCGCCAGCCGTGGAAGATCCGCACGGGTTCAGGATGCTCCGGTCATGGTGGGTGGCTCCATGCCGGAGCCTGGCGCAGATGCCGCGCCCGTGGCTTCGACCCCGGACGAAGCATCGCCCCCCCGCGTCGCTACAGCGCGTCCCAGCAGGCCCGCGCGAGCCGCCCCGCCGTGGCATAGGCGGCGGCGAATCCGGGCAGGCCGTCCGGCATCTCCTCCGGCACCCGGTCGCAATAGACAGCGAGGATGAAGAGCGGGCGGCCATCGCGGAAGACGATGCCGGCGTCGCTGCGGCCACGTGCGTCGCGCCCGGTCTTGTGCGCGACCTTCGTGCTCGCCGGCAGCAGCGACGGGATCAGGTTGCGCAGCCGCTGCCAGGTGAGGATGTCGAGGCCGAGCTGGCAGAGATGCTGCGGCACCCCCATCAGGCCCGTCGCCTCCGCGTCGCCCGCCGCGCCCTTCCGGATCAGGTCGAGCAGCAGGACCTGGTCGTCGCTGGTCGTCGTCGCGGTGCGGGACATGTCGTGGTCCCAGGGCAGGCCGGCGGGCGGGATGTTCGACCGGTGCGTCGTCCCCACCATGCCGATGCGCTTGCACCAGGCGTTCAGCGCATCCCGGTCGAGGCGCTCCAGCACCAGCTGCGTGCCGACATTGTCGCTGGTGATGATCATGTTGATCATCGCGTCGCGCAGCGGCAGCTGCGTGCCCGGCGTCATGTGCTGGTAGGTGCCGCTGGCGACGTCCTTCTGCAGCCGCGCCTCCACCACGCAGGTCTCCGCCAGATCCAGTTTCCCGGCCGCCACCTGCGCCAGGGCATGCATCAGGATCGAGGTCTTGCGCGTGCTGGCCGAGGGCACGACCAGCGCGCCGTCGCGGCTCGCCTGCTGGCCGGTCGTGCAGTTCCGCACGGTCCAGGTGGTGGTGAAGGGCTGCGCCTCGGCGATGGCGTGGAGCTTCTGGATCAGGTCCGGCTTCATGGGCGGTGTCCTCCTGCCCGGGCAGGCTACCGCGACCGGCCGGGGGCTGGCCATGACCTGCCGTCGCTGCTCTACTCCGCGCCGAAAACCGACCCCGCCAGAGGGCCCCCTATGGAAACGTTCACCCGCCGCGCCCTGACGCTCGGCGCCGCAGGCATCGCCATGGCCCCTGCCATCGGCCGCACCCAGACCGAATGGAAGCCGGACCGGCCGGTCCGCATGATCGTGCCCTCCGGCGCCGGCAGCGGGGCCGATGTCGTGGCCCGGGCGCTGGCCGCGCGGCTGGCGGAGATGCTCGGCCAGTCCGTCGTGGTCGAGAACATGCAGCAGGGCGTCGGCGCGGTCGGCATCGTGGCGGCGACGCGGGCGCGCCCCGACGGCCAGACCATCATGTGCGCCATCTCGTCGATCCTGCTGGCGCCGCTGGTCGACAGCTCCCTGCCCTATGATGTCCGCAACGTCATGCCGGTCAGCCAGGTGCACCAGGCGGCGACGGTGCTGTCGGTGCCGCAACGCCTGCCGATCCGGACGCTGGCCGAGTTCATCGCCGCGTCGAAGGCGCAGCCGGAGCGCTTCACCATCGGCGACTACGGCCACGGCACCGCCAGCCACATCCACGCCGCCCTGCTGATCAAGCGCGCCGGGCTGCCGACGGAGATCATCCACTACCCGACCTCCCCGCCGATGATCCGCGACATGATCGCCGACCATATCCGCTGCGGCATCGTCGACAGCGCGAGCGGGATGCCCTTCTACCGCGACGGCTCGCTGCGCCCCCTCGCGGTCAGCGGCCGCAAGCGCATCCCCGCCCTGCCCGACGTGCCGACCTTCGGCGAACTCGGCTTCGCGGGCTTCGAACCCGCGATCTGGCAGGCCGTCTTCCTGCCGCCCAACACGCCCGCGCCGCTGGCCGCCGCGATCGAGGCGACGGTCCGCGCCGCCATCGTCTCACCGGCCGTTGCCGACCTGCTGCGCAACATCGGCTTCGAGGCGGTGGGCGGCTCCGCCGCCGACCTCGCCGCCATGCTGGAGGCCGAGCGCGCCACCTGGACCGCCGTGATCGCCGAAACCGGCATCAAGCCGCGGGGAGCCTGAGCCATGTCCGCGACAATCGCCCCCGTCACGCCGCGGGAGGAGTACCTGACGGTCGACGGCTGCCGCACATACACGCTGCGCGGCGGCGAGGGGCCGCCCTTGCTGTACATCCACGGCGCCGGCGGCGGTGGGGTCTGGCAGCCCTGGATGAACCGGCTCGCGCAGCGCCACGAGATCATCTGCCCCGAGATGCCGGGCTTCGGCCGGTCCGACACGCCGGACTGGTTCGAGAACATCCACGACGTCGCGTATTTCGTGCTCGACCTCATGGCGAAGCTCGACCTGCGCGGCACGCAGGTGGTCGGCAGTTCGCTCGGCGGCTGGATCGCGGCGGAGGCCGCCGTACGCGACACCGCGCGCATGGCGGGGCTGACCTTGCTCGGCCCCTCCGGCCTGCATGTGCGGGGCGTGCCGAAGCCCGACATCTTCCTCTGGACGCCGGAGGAGATGACGCGCGCCATGTTCCACGACCAGCGGCTCGCCGAGGCGGTCCTCGGAGCTCCCGTCTCCGACGAGATGCTGGACCGGCAGCTCAAGAACCGCTTTGCAGCGGCGCGGCTGATGTGGGCGCCGCGCGGATACGACCCGCATCTCGAGAAGTGGCTGCACCGCATCGCCATCCCCGCCCTGATCGTCTGGGGCGCGCAGGACCAGGTGCTGCCCGCCGGCCCGTACGCCGAGCGCTGGGCCAGCCTGCTGCCGCGCGCCACGGTGCGCATCCTCGACAATTGCGGACATATCCCCCAGGTCGAGCAGCAGGACGCCTTCTGCGCCACCCTTGAGTCCTTCATCGGGAGCACCCAGGCATGAGGTTCTTCTTCTTCCACCTGATGCCCTATGCCGACCTCGACCCGGACTACGACCAGACCCACAAGTCGTCCTGGGTGACGCTGCCGAACAGCTACTACGACGCGGCCAAGGGCGCGGACCTCTACCACCGCTACCTCGACGAGTTGGAATACGCCGCCGAACTCGGCTTCGAGGGCGTCGGCGTGAACGAACACCACCAGAACGCCTACGGGCTGATGCCCTGCCCCAACGTCTTCGCCGGCATGCTGGCCCGCCGCATGGCGCCGGAGGCGAAGATCTGCATCCTCGGCCGCGCGCTGCCGGTGCTGTCCAACCCGCTGTCGGTCGCCGAGGAATACGCGGTGCTGGACAATGTCACGCGCGGGCGGATCATCGCCGGCTTCGTGCGCGGCATCGGCGCCGAGTACCACTCCCTCGCCGTGAACCCCACCGAAAGCCATGCCCGCTTCCACGAGGCGCATGACCTGATCATCGCCGCCTGGACCCGGCCCGGCCCCTTCGCCTGGGACGGCAAGTACTACCACTTCCCGCACGTGAACCTGTGGCCCCGCGCCTACCAGAACCCGCACCCGCCGGTGTGGATCCCCTCCCAGGGATCGAAGGAAACCATCGAGTTCGCCGCCGACCCATCCCGCAAATACGTCTACCTGCAGACCGCGGCCCCCGCGGCGACGCTGTTCAAGACCATGCAGTCCTACCGCGACGAGGCGGAACGCCAGGGCTACCAGTCCACGCCCGACCAGTTGGGCTGGTCGATCAAGATCTACGTGGCGGAAACCGACGAGATCGCCCGCGCCGAGGCCAAGCCGCATATCGAGAGCTTCGCCAACAAGTTCCTCCGCATGCCGCAGGAGTACCTGCTGCCGCCGGGCTACACCTCGCTCGCCTCGATGAAGGGGCTGATCAACAGCCGCAAGACCATCACCGGCGGCTACCGTACGATGGAGCAGATGCTGGACCAGGGCACCTTCATCTGCGGCTCGCCCCAGACCGTCATCGACCAGCTCGCGGCCTACCAGCAGAAGGGCGGGTTCAACATCGTCATGGCGGGGCTGCACTTCGGCACGCTGCCGCATGCGCTGACGATGAAGAACATCGAGATCTTCGCGAAGCAGGTGATGCCGGCGCTTCGTGGTGCGACGGCGCCGACGGAGATGGCGCGCGTCGCCGCCGAGTAACGAGAGGGGACGCTGTCCCCTCTCGCGCTCTCCCCTGCCAAAGGCCGAAAGGCCTTTGGAAACCGTTCGTTGGAGGGGATGCGCGGGCATCACGCGGGTTCCCAGATGCGGCGGAGCGTCCGCTTGCCGTGGATCAGCTCCGTCATCGACAGCATCAGGCGCCAGGTGGGGCGCGGGGGCAGCCAATCCTTGGACGCGATGAGCTTCTCGCGGATGGCGCGGAGCACCGGGCCGTAGATTTCGGACAAACCCCTGTCCGGCAGGGTGCAGGACGGTGCCGGCATGGCCGTGTGCATCTTCAGCTTGCGCGCAAGCTCCGCCACCTCCGCCCGGCCGAGGATGCGGTTCGCCCGGCGGAAGGCGCAGCAGGCGAAATAGGCCAGGCGCTTCAGGGCCGGCGGCGCCGTCGGGTCCGCCACCTCCTCCAGCAGCCGCGTCCAGAAGCCGCGCTGCGCCGAGCGGCAATAGGTGCGGCTGACCGTATCGGAGCGGCCGAATTCCTCGGGCAACTGCTTCCAGGTGCCGCGGCCGCCCTTCGGGTGCTTAAGGGTGACGGCGCGGAAGATGGCGTCGAGCCTGGCGCGGACCT
>JAIYAI010000647.1 GCA_027489135.1 Acetobacteraceae bacterium | reverse complement strand
GGTGCCGATATTCGTCACGGTCCAGCCGACGGTAATGGTCGCCGGATCGGCGATGGTCACGGGCGGCGCCGTCACCGCGCTGACCGAGAGATCGGCATAGGGCGCCAGCGTCACCGCCAGCAGCCGCGTCTCCGAATTGTCGGTGCGCTGCGGCGTCGTCTCGCCAAGCGCATTGGTGGTGTCGGCGCTGACCACCACCTGGAAGGGACCGCTGAAGCCGATCGGCAGGGCATAGGTGATCCGCCGCGCGCGCTGGGCGCCGGCCTCCAGCGGATCGGTCTCGGTGATCGTGCCGATGACGGTGCGGCTTTCGCCCTGCACCAGCGTCACCGTCTCGGTCCAGTCGTTCAGCGCGGTGCCGCTGCCGGCATTGGTCGTGGTCCAGTCGACCGTCAGCGTCTGGCCGGAGATCAGCGCGGTGGGCGCAGTCACGCCGACGAGGCGGAGATCGGGATGGGCGGTGTTGAATACCGCGCTTTCCAGCGTGTTGTTGGCGAAGCGCCCGGCCTCGCCCACGCCCTGGCCCGGGGCGGTGGTCACGGCGATCTCGGCCGGGCCGTCGGGGATGGCGGGCAGTTCGACAGTGGCCGTCACCGTGTAGGTCTGACCGACCAGCAGGTCGCCGGTCCGCTGGATCACGGCAAGCACGGAGGTGCTGGCCAGACCCGCGCCGTAGCGCAGGACGATCTGGTCGGCCCAGGGGCCGCGCGCCACCGCCTCGCCGATGTTCTGCACCGTGAAGGTGACGGTGGTCGGCACCTTCGGCACCGTCACCGCAGGGATGCCCACCGCCGTCACGACCAGGTCCGGCGAGGGTTGCGCGTCGATCAGCAGCGCGCCGGCGGCCGCGCCGGTGTCGTTCGCCGTGCGCCCGGCCTGGTAGGCGCCACCATTGGTGTCGGTGACGACCAGCACGCGCCAGGCGCCGGTCACGCCGCTCGGCAGCTTGAAGGTGGCGCGGCCCGTGTAGGTGGCGCCGACCGCGAGCCCGCCGGCATGCGTGACGGAGCCGAGCAGGATGCTGCTGCCGGTCACGTCTGTCGTCTGCGAGAGATAGACCTTGTCCGTCCAGCCCGCATCGACATCCGTCGCGCTGTCGCCCAGGTTACGCACGCGCCAGGTGACGGTGATCTGCTCGCCATCCTTCGCCGTGGTGGGCGCGGAGACCGCCTCCGTCGTCAGGTCCGAGTAGGGCGAGGTGAGCGCGATCGACGCGGGCCCGGCGATGTATTCCTGCCCGCGCGATGGGTTGGTCACGGCGCGGAGCGCATCGGCCAGCACGGCGATGTAGCCGGTGCCCGTGAAGCGCAGCGGCAAGGTTACGGACGCCGCACCGTTATAGGCCTGCCCCTGCGCCAGAGCGCCCGTGTGGGTCACGCTGCCGAGGACGGTCCAGGTGGCCGGGTCCAGCGTCGCCGTCGGGCTGAACACGATCTGGTCGGTCCAGCTTGACGCATCGGTCGCGGCATTGCCGGTATTGGTGACCCGCCAGGTCAGGTTGACCACGCCGCCACCGCGTCCGCTGGCCGGCACCACGAGGTTGGAGGCGGTCAGCGTCGCGTTGAGCGAGGCCTCGGCGGTGACGACGATCTCCTGCCGGTTCTCACCGACGAAGCCGCCGGTCTTCGTGACCTGGGTGATCTGCGTGCGGAAATTCACGTCCCGGTTGCTGTTGACGTAGATCCGCAACTCGCCCACGGCAGCGGCCGAAGCCGGCAGGTTGAAGGTCACGCTGCGCGGCAGCACCCCGTCGACCGCGAGCCTGCCGGGCGGATCCGCCGGCACGGCCAGGCGATAGATCTCCTGCCCGTTGTCGACGCGGACGATGCGGACCAGGTCGGACCAGCCGTTCGGCGTCGGTGCCGTGCCGTCGTTGACGTCGTTCCAGGTCAGGGTGATGGGCCCGCCCGCCCGCACCTCCCCCGGCGCGCGCTGCAGGTCGCGCACCAGGATGTTCGGCGCCGAGATCACGCGCAGCGCGCTCTGCCCATTCGACTCGCCGGTGCCGTCGGCATTCGCCTCCAGGATCCGGTTGGTCGAATCGACGGCGACGGTGAAGGTGAAGACGCCGGTCGAATCCCCGCCCGACGGCCAGACGAGCTGGACGCTGCGCTGCACCGAGGCACCGGCGGCCAGCGGCGCGCCATCGGGCTGCGTGACGGACAGCGTCGCCACCTGGTTGCCTGTGGTGATGTCGACGACGGTCAACTGCTCCGTCCAGCCGAGCGGGCCGGTCGTCGCATTGCCCTGGTTCGTCGTCGTCCAGGTGACCGTGACGGCCTGGCCCGGCACGTAGGCGCCGCCCGGCGAGGCGGTGACCGGCCCGGCCACGAGATCCGGATAGACCGCGAGGATGGAGGTGAAGGCCAGCGTCGCGCTGTTGTTGCTGGCGCCCGTGCCGGCGAGGTTGTTCTCCGCCACGCTGTTGGCCGAATCCGCGACGATGCGCACCGACATGCGTCCGGCGCCGAGGCTGCCTGGCGGCAGGGCGAAGGTGATCTGCCGCGCCAGGCGGCCGCCTGCGGCAAGATCAGCGATCCCTGCCTCGAGGCGCCGGTCGGCGATGATCACGCCGGTGTCGAGGTTGGTGACGAGGATACGGTCCGACCAGGCGGCACCGGTGCGGTCGCTGCCGGTGTTGACGTCCTCCCAGGTGATGGTGACGTCGGCGCCGGACTGGATCGTGCCGCCGGGTGCGCTGATCGCCAGGTTCTCGACCACGAGGTCGGGCGCCGGCGCATTGCTGCGTTCCGTGATCGGCACCACCGCGCCGCGGCGATTGTCGAAGACGTTGAAACCATAGGTGAGCGGCGGCGATGGCGTATTGTTCAGGTCCAGCACGAGCAGCGTGTAGGTGCCGGTCGCCGGCAGGGTGTAGCGGCCCTGGGTGGTGAAGGGGGCGTTGAACAGGTTGCTGCCGTCGGGCGCGATGAGTTGCCAGTAGGCGCTGCCGCCGCCCTGCTGCTGCGGCTGGAAGAAGAAGACATCGCCGGCCTGGCCCTGCAGCCGGAAGACATTCGCCTGGCCCGCCGGTGCGAGCGAACCCGTCACCGGCACGCCCGGCGTCAGGATCGGGGCGGTCGAGGCATCGATGATGCGCAGCGAGGCCGCGCCGGTCGCGTTGTTGTTTGCGCCGATGCGCAGCGTGTAGGTGCCGGCGTCCAGCAGCAGCAGCGGGTTGTCCGGGCCGCTGCTGTAGATGCTCGTCGAGCGGCTGAAGCTGCGCGTCACCTCCGTCCCGTCGGCGAGGGCGAGCGTCCAGTAGAAGCGGCCATCGAAGCCGAGCGGATCGATCAGCACCTGCCGCGGCGAGTCGACCGTGAAGGTGAAGCGCTGCTCCTGCCCCGGCACGCTGATGGTCGTGTCGATCTGCGCGCCGAGCGCCGTGCTGCCCGTGCCATGCGCCAGGCGATCCACCCGCGCCGTCAGCCCCTGCGCGCCGCTCCCGGCATCGACATAGCCCTCGACAAGCAGGACGTAGGTGCCGGCGAGGTCGAGCAGCGGTGTCGTGAAGCCCTGGTTGGCGTCGCGGAGATACACGACGACGCGACCGGTCGGGTCGATGAGCCGCAGCGAGACGTTGCTGCCCCCGGTGACCGAGACGTGGAACTGCTCGCCGGCCGCGGCATCGATGGCATAGGCCTGGGTGCCGTTCGCCGGATTGAGCGCAAGCGACACGGGCGCCCCGGTCGCCAGGGTAGATGCGGCACCGAGGTCGAGCAGCCGGAAGGCGTAACGTCCGATCGTCCGGTCGTTGTAGGTGACGATGAAACGGTAGTCGCCGGGCCGGAGCGCCAGCGCGAGCCTGTCGCCCTCGGCGCGGCTGATGCCGTCGGTGCTGCGGAAATTCCGGCTGTCCACCTGTCCCGTCGGCCCGACGAGCTGCCAGGTGGCATTGCCGTTGCCGTCAAGCGAATCGACGTAGACGAGCGTCTCTTCCGTCAGCGTGAAGGTACGGATGTCGCGCCCGCCGGGATTGCCGACGCCACCGTCAAAGACCGCGCCGAGGGTGAGCGGCGCGACCTGGTCATCGACATCGAGCAGGCGGAACTCCATGCTCGTCGGCCCGGTATGGCCGTAGTAGCCCTCGATCTCCAGCAGGTATCGGCCGGTCTTGCCCAGCGTCACCGCACCGATGAAGCTGTTGATGTAGGTCGGGCCGGTGACGAGCTGGCCGTCGGGATCGATGATGCGCCAATGGGCGAAGGGCACCGGCCCGCCGTTCAGGAAGGCGACCTTCTGCCCGGCCGCGGCATCGAAGGCGTAGAGCCGCGTCTGGCTGGACTCGAAGTTCACCGTCGTCGCCGCATCCTCCATGGTCGAGATGGAGACCGGCGTCGCCGTGGCGGTATCCAGCAGCCGGAAGGCGAAGGTCCCGGTGCGCTGGAACTGCACGCTGAAGCTGACGATGTAGTGCCCCGGGCCGAGGCGCAGCGCATTGCTGCCGCCGCGGTTGGCCCAGTCGGCAGCCCAGATGCTGCCGCTTTCGATCAGGCCCGACGGACCGGTGATGCTGTAGACCGTATTGCCCGGATCGGTGGTGAGGTTGTCGAAGACCAGCGTCGTCTCCGACGCGAGGTCGAAGCTGTAGCGGATGACCGAGTCCGGCAGGGTCACCGCGCCGGTGACCACCTGGCCGATCGTGATGGGCGTCGCCGCTTCCGGGCCAGGCACGGCAGCGATCGAGACATTGTCGACGAGCTGCCGCGCGTTGGTGAAGAAGCTCCACCCGCCGATCGCCACGCGCAGCGGGTTCAGAACATAGCCGCCGACGAAGGCATCGATCACCGCCGTGAAGGCGGACCCGCCTTGCGGGGTCAGCACCACGCTGACCCGGGCGCCGCCCTCCGCCTGGGTCACGGTGATCACCGCGCGGATCGGCGTGCCGGCGCCGAGATCGACATTCGCTGGAGAGACGAGATGCTGCGAGACGAGGCCGCCCCCGGTGCGGATGGCGATGTGGTTGCGCGCGCCGTCGCCGCCGTAGCGGTCGTTCACGTCGAAGGCGATGCCGAGGGAGTTCGCCAGCCCCGCATTGTTGAAGAGTTCCGGCCCGATGCCGCTCTCGCCCCAGGTCGCGGCATCGAGCAGCGCGACCACCACACCCGCATTGCGGTTCGCCGGATTCGGCGTGATCGACAGGTCGAGCGCGACGGTGATGGAGCCAAGCGGCCCGTCCTCCGTCATCGGGAAGAAGACGGCGGTGTTCTGGCCCCCGTTGTTCTCGCTCGCGGTCAGGCGCAGGGCCTTGCCGGTCGGGCCATCGACCAACGCAGGGGGGGAGTTGTCGAAATTGCCCAGCGTGTAGGGAAGCAGGCCTTCGGAATCGAAATCCTGCGCGGTCTGCCCGCCCGCATCCTGCTGCGGCAGGCGGGCCAGGGTGAAGCCATAGGTCGCGTCGGCGGTGCTGGCGACCGGGCCCTCGACCAGCAGGGTGTAGGTACCGTCGACCAGCGTGATCGGACCCGACACCGCGAAGCCCGAGGGGCCGGCGACCGTCCGTCCGAAGGGATCCACCAGACGCCAGGTCGTACCGCCGTTCGAACTGCTGGCGGGCTGGAAGACCACGCGGTCGCGCGCCGTCGCCTCGAAGCGATAGACATCCGTCGCCCGCCCCTGCTCGCCCAGCGTCCCCTCCACGGGCGCACCGAGCGTCAGCGGTGCGCCCGTGGCGAGGTCCAGCAGGCGGAAGGCGTAGCTGCCGACGTAGTCCTGGTTCCCACGCACGGTCAGGACATAGTTGCCGGCGATCAGGCTGCGCACCGTGTTGCCGCCCTGCCGGTCGCCATCGCTGTTCTGGAACTCGTCCTCGCTGAACACCGTGCCGTTCGGACCGGTGAGCGACCACAGCATGGTTCCGTCGTTGGTCAGGCTGTCGAAGACGACCTGCTTCGCCTCGTCCAGCGTGAACGCGTAGGCCTGGCGCTGGGAGGCGACGGTGATCGCGCCCGCCACCCGCGCGCCAAGCGTCATCGGCTGGGTGACGGTCGGCACGACCACCGCGTTGAAGCTGTAGGTCCCGCGCCCGCCATTGGCCGCGCGGCTTTCGAGCAGGAGGAAGTAGTCGCCCGTCGCGCCGAGCGCGAGGAAGGCGTCGCTGTAGCCGCGCGGGCCGGAGACGAGCCGGCCTTCTGGATCGATCAGCCGCCAGGAGATCTCGCCCGCGGCGGCAATTGCGTCGAAGAACAGCGTGTCCCCGGCGCTCGCCGTGAACCGGTAGACGGCCGAGCGGCTCGACTGCGGCATCACGCCGGACACGGGGATGCCCGATGTCAGCCCCACCGCCGCGGCGCCGAGGTCGATCAGCCGCATGTTGTAGGCACCGACGCCGTCGATGCTGGAGATGGTGAAGGTGTAGGTTCCTGCCTCGAGCCGCAGCACCGTGTTGCCGCCGACGTCGAAGCCGTTGGTGTTCGACAGCCGCGCGCCGGCGATGCCGCCATAGGGACCGTTGATGCCCCAGCCCAGGCCGGCATTGCCGCCGAGGCTGTCCACCTCGATCAGCCGTGTCTCGGCCAGCGTGAAGGTATAGGCGACAGCCTGGCCGATGCGCGTGATGAAGCCGGTGACGCCATCGGTGTTCGCGGTGACGAGGGATGCGGTGCCGCCCGGCGTCGCGCGGTTCGCCGTGGTGCGGCCGCTGCCCTCGGTGAAGCCGAGGTCGACCGTCAGCCCGTCGGTGTTCGACGCGGGCGGGACGGCCATCGCCGCGGCGATCTGCGCCGCCGTGCGGGCGACCGACCACAGGCGGAAGGAGGTGATGGCGCCTTCCAGGCGGCCATAGCCGGCATCGCCCTCGTCCGTGGCACCGATGACCAGGTCGCCATCCTGGTCGATGCCGGCCTGGGTGCGAATGTTCACCGTGGCCACGACGACGCCATTGCGCAGCACGCTCATCGTGCCGAAGGTGCGGTCCACCACCAGCGCCAGGGCGTTCCACTGCCCCGCGCGCACCAGCCCCGCATCGCTGCGCACGGATTGCTCGCCGCTGGCGTCGCGCACCGTGGCGACGATCGACCCGTTGTCCTGCACGTAGAGACCATAGGCCCGCGTGGTGCCGCCGGTGCCGCCCGCCGCCGCGATCTTCGTGGCGATCGGCGTATAGCCGTTGAACCGGTCGATCCGGACCATTGCCTCGATCGTGAAGCTGTTGGTCTGGTCCGTGGCAACGCCGTCGGCGACGCGCACCGCTTCCGCCCCGGTGAAGACCAGCCCCTGGCCCTGCGTCAGCCCCGCGCCCCAGATCGGCCCCGGCGCCGGGTTCGGCGCGCCGACCTGCAAGGTCGCCGGGATGGTCTCCGCGCGGTCGATCTCGAGCCCGATCGCCAGCGGCCCGGTGCGGAGGTATTGGCTGCGCCCCTCGACCAGCAGCGTGTAGTCACCGCCCAGCGGCAGGGTCGCCAGGTTCGACAGGTTCTCGAAGTTCAGGATCCCGGTGATCTGCCGGCCCAGCGGATCGATCAGCCGGATCGTGACCAGGTCGCTGCGCACCGGCAGGTCCAGCGCGCGGAAGGCGAGGCGATCGCCCGCCGCCGCGGTGAAGCGCAGCGCCTGGGTGGCGAAGCCCGCCGGCAGGGTGAAGTTCACCGGCGTGTTGAGCGCGATCGGCGCCGCCTCCGCCAGGTCGAGCAGCCGGAAGCCGTAGCTGCCGATCCGCCCCGACGCCGCGCGCACCACCATCGTGTAGGCGCCGGCGCCAGCGGAGAAGACGGGGTTGCCGCCGAATTCGTAGCTGTCAGTCCGCAGGATGCTGCGCGTGACCGAAAGCCCGTCAGGCCCGGTCAGGGTGACGCTGAAGCCGTCCTGGTCGGTCAGCCCGTCGATCAGGAAACGCGTCGCCTGGCCCAGGGTGAAGCGGTAGGTGACGGTCTCGAAGGGCTGGCCGATGCGGCCCGTGACGACGTTGTCGAGCCCCTGGTAGACCCGCACCACGCGCGCCGTCAGGGCGGCCGGGCCGAGCGTCGCGATGGCGGCACTGCCGCTGGCGTCGCCGAGTGGCAGGGCGACGATCAGCCCCGGTTCGAGACCCGTTCGCGCCGCCTGGTAGCTGCCCAGGATGTCGGCCCCGCTGCGCGCCACGCCCCAGACGCCGACCTGCTGCATCAGGCCCTGGAAGGCGCCATTGCCGAAGCTGCCGAGCGGCGCGTCCGCGCCGATCATCAGCGGCGCACTCGAATCGACGGCGGCATAGCTGCCGATGCCGGTCTGCGCCGCCTGCTCGCCATTGATGAAGATCGTCATCGTGCGCGCGACGACGTCGACCACGCCCGTGACATGCGTCCAGGTGCCGGACGGCGCGGCGTTGCCGTTCGTGTACAGAGAATAGACGTTGATGTTGTCGGAGATCTTCAGCCAGACCTGGTTCGCGCTGTTGATGCCGAGCGCGTAGGCAACCGTCCGCCCGCCGCCGCGGGTGATGATCGGCACCTCCGCGTTGTCGGTCTCGTCGCGGTTGACCCATGCCTCGAGGGTGAAGGAGCCGGTCAGGTCGAGCGCCGCCGTGTCCGCGATCTGCACCGATTCGAGGCCGGTGAAGGCAAGTGCCTGGCCGATCCGCCCTGGCGCCGAATAGGGCCCCTTGGGACCGGTGAGGTCGCCGGCGCCGTCCAGCACGATGTTCGGCTGCGGCACCGCAGCGATGCCGATGCTGAGATTGCGCGGCGTGCCGTTCCAGGTGCGACCTTCGACGATCACGGTGTAGCGCCCTGTGACCGCCGGTGTGATCAGCCGCTGCCCGGTCTCGACCGGGCCGAACAGCTGCACGCCGTTCGGATCGATGACGCGGACAGCCAGCCAGTTCTCCGGATCGAGCGTCGTGAGCGCGAGCGGCACGCCTTCCACCCCGTCGAAGGCGAAGAGCTGCGTACGATTGCCCGGCGTGTTGGTCGTGTTGATGGTCGCACCCGGCGTCAGCAGCGTCGCGTCGTCGAGGTCGAGAAGCTGGAAATAGGTCGTGCCGGGCGTATTCGCGCCGGTGGTGAAGGTCAGGGTGTAGGTGCCGGCGAAGAGGTTCAGCACCGGGTTGGTGCCGCCCAGCTCATAGCTGCCGGAGAAATAGAAGTTCCGTTGCAGCCGGTAGCCGTTCGGTCCTTCGAGTGTCCAGGTGAGGTTGCCGTCGCCGGCGAGGCTGTTGAAGATCACGCGCGTCGCTTCATCCAGCGTGAAGCGGTAGCGGCGCTCGTCGACGCGGTCGGCCAGGATGTCCAGGGTGAGCGTGTCGAACGGCACCACGGCCGGCGGCGGATCGACAAGGGCCGTGATGCTGTAGGCGACGCTCGGCCGTGGTCCGAGGCCGTTGTTGGCGCCGAGGAAGAGCACCGTATAGGTGCCGGTCCGCGCGATCTCGAAGGTCGCAGGGCTGCTGAAGTAGCGCCCCTGCTCGGCCAGCGGCCTGCCGTCCGGATCAAGGATCAGGAGCTCGGCATCGTTGATCGGGCTCTCGCGCGTCGTGTAGACGCGCAGCCGCTCGCCGGCGTCGAGGGCTATGGTGTAGGCCGCGACCGCCTGGTTGGGCTGCAGCGTGGCGTCGACACGGATGCCCGCCGTCAGCGCCTGCGCTGTCGCCAGGTCGTAGAGGGCGAAGCCATAGCTCGGCGTGCCGATCGCGGCGCTGGAGGAGAGCAGGATCGTGTAGCGCCCTGCTGCCAGCGTGAAGACCGGGCTGCCGACGCCGTAGCCCACCGCATCGGCGAGGCGCTGCGACAGGATCGTGCCGTCGTCCGTGACGATGCGGAACTGCACGCTGGTGTCGCTGGTATAGCTGCTCAGGATCAGCCGCGTCTCGGCGGCGAGATCGAGAACGTAGCGGTTGGTCTCGCCCGGCGCGTCGATGCGACCGGTCACCGTCTCGCCGGTCAGCACCGGCAGCGGCGCCGGGTCTGCGATGCGGCTGAGCGCGACCGTGTAGGCAGTGGTCGCACCATAGAAGGTGTTGATGCGCTGGCCCTCGAGAAGCAGCGTGTAGCGCCCCGTCGCCTCGATGCTCAGCACTGCGTCGCCGAGGCGGAATGGGCCCGCAATCTGGCGGCCAAAGGGATCGATCAGCCGCGCATGGACATCCTGGAAGCCGTTCAGGCTAGCGCTGGCGTCGAGGAAGAGACTCTGGCCCGCGACGCCGTCGAAGGCCAGCACGTCCGTGCCATTGGAGGGCGAGAGCGCGCGCTGCAGCGCGGTCCCGTCCGTCCCCAGCACCGCGACCGGCGCGCCGAGGTCGCGCAGCGCGAAACGGACGTTCCCCAGGAAGCCGCCCGGGTTGACCAGGCGCAGCCGATAGGTGCCGGCGGCGGCGAGGTCGATCACCACGCCGCTGTTGCGCTCATTGGAATCCGAGGCGGTGAACTGCGTGTTCGCCAGTTCCACGCCGCGCGGCCCGACGACGTTGACGACGACGAAGGGCGATTCGGCTGTCAGGGCGTCGAAGACGAGTCGGGTCGGGCCGGCCACGCTGAAGACGTAGTCCTGTGGCGTGTTGGCAGCCGGGAAGGCTGCGGTGACCTCGGCGCCGAGGCTCAGGGCCGTGCCGGTCAGCGGCGCGGGATCGACATGGCTGTCGAGGTTCACGCGCAGGCGCAGCGTCGGGATGGTGGTCTGCTCGATCGTCGCCTGCAGCGCCAGCACGTAGGTGCCCGTCGCGCCGATGCCGATGTCGGTGCGGCTCTGGAAGAAATCCGGGCCGAGCAGCACGCGCCCATCGGGGTCGAACAGCACCATGTTGGCATTGAAGGCGCCGGCCAGGGCGCTGATCGACAGCGTGTCGCCCGCCGCCGCATCGAAGCGGACCAGCGCCGTGCCGTTGACACGGTCGGGCGTGACTTCGACCTCGTCGCCAAGCGCGAAGCCCGTGGCGACTGCCCCCGGGCTGGCATCGAGCAGCCGGAAGCGGAAGGCGCCCGTCGCGGTCCCGCTGCCGTTCACCGTCAGGCGGTAGTCGCCGGCGGGCAGCAGCAGGAGCGGCTGCGCCGGCGTCCGGATGCCGTCGGAGGAGCGGAGGTCGCGGTCGCGCACCTCCGTCCCGCGCGGGCCGGTCAGGGTCCATTGCAGGCCGGTCGCGCTGGTCAACGCGTCCATCAGAAGCCGCGAATCGGTCGCCAGGGTAAAGGCGTAGGTGATGCCCTGGCTCGGCAGGTCGATGCTGCCCTCGGCCACGTCGCTGACCGCCAGGGTGGCGGCGGCATTGACCGTCGGCACGACGCGGAGCTGGTAGGCAAGCGACGGCGCGTTGCCGACCGCGCCCTCGATCGCCAGCACATAGGTGCCGCTGACGGTCGCGGTGATGCCGCTACGGTTGCCGAGCGCCTGGCCGAAGACCAGCCCCCCGGCCGGGTCGTAGAGCCGCATCGTCGCCGAGGCGGAAAGCCCGGGCACGACCGAGCCCTGGCTCGGCACACTGAGGAAATAGGTCTGCCCCGCGGTCAGCGTGACGGCGTAGAGCTGGGTCTCGGTGCCCGGCACCACGCCGAGCGTGGCGGTCTGCCCGTTGCCGGAGGAGTCCGCCAGCGTCAGCCCCGACGCCTCGTCGAGATGCCACAGCCCAGCGAGGCCCGCCCGCGGTCCGAGGATCTGGCCGCGGGTCGCGATGATGTCGGCGGCGCTGCGGGCGACGTTCCACTGGCGGATCTCGGCGAGGCGCCCCTGCCAGAGGTTGTTGCCGGCCGCGTCCGTGGCGCCGATCCGCCCGCCGCTGCCGTCGTAGGTGATGGCCCCGATGCGGGCCTGGGATGCCACCTCCGCGCCGTCGACGAAGAGGCGCATCGTCGCGCCGTCGTAGCTCGCGGCGACATGCACCCAGGTGGCTTCGCGCAGCGGCCCGGCCGCGCGGAGGGTGGTGCCCTCGATCCCGAGGGCCAGCCGGTCGCTGTTGTCGACGTAGAACCCGAAGCCACCGTTCTGCTGGTAGATGACCGTGGTGCTGTCGGTGCCGGCGTTGCGCCACACCCAGGCCTCGACGGTGAAGGCCTGGGTCTCCAGCGCCGGGGAGGGCGCGATGGCGGCGCTGACCGCATTGGTGCCGAGGCTCAGGGACAGCGGCGGCGCGTCAGTGCCGATGGCAGGCCCGATCGCGCCGTGCAGGGTGGTGGCGTTCACCCCGGCATCGGCCAGCGTTCCGGCCTGCAACGCGCCGACAGCAAGAACCGGCGCGGCGGCGAGCTCGAGCAGGCGGAAGGCGTAGGCACCCGCCGCGGCGCCGGCGCCGCTGATGCTCAGGCGGTAGGTGCCGGCGGCGAGCCGCAGCGTCGGGTCGCCGTTCCCGGCGTCGGATGCGGTGAAGCTGCGGGTCGTGACGACGTCGCCCGTGGTACCAGTCAGCGTCCAGCGCAGGTCGCCGCGCGGCGTCAGGCTGTCGAAGAGCAGCGTCGCGTCGGCGGCCAGGGTGACGTCGTAGGCGTCGATCGTGCCCGGCGTCGCCAGCGCCGCCGTCACCGTCGCTCCCAGGGTGAGCGGGGCGGCCCGTGTCGTCGCGTTGTAGACCGTGAAGCTGTAGTCGGCCGGCACCACCTGCCCGATCGCGCCCTCGACCAGCACCGTATAGGTGCCGGTCTCCGTCAGGCGGTTCGGGCCGGAGGGCGTGCCGAGCCCAATGCTGTCGAAGACCACCGCATCCCCGGGTCCGAGCACGCGCCAGCGCGTCCCCTGCGGATCGAGCGGCTGGCCGTCGAACAGCAGCAGGTCGCCGGCGGTCCCCTCGAAGCGGTACAGATCAGTTTCACTGCCGACGTCGAGCCGTCCCTGCACCAGGGCGCCGCGGGTGATCGGCGTCGCCTCGGCGAGGTCGAGGAGCTGGAAATCGTAATTGCCGATCGTCGCGCCCTGCCCCGCGACGGTCAGGGTGTAGTCGCCGGCGACGAGCGTCAGAGCCGCCTCGCCCGGGCTGCGCGAGATGTCCGAGTTGCTGAAGGGACGCGCGGAGACAAGCGTGCCGGTGGGGCCCTGCAGGGTCCAGTTGATCTGGCCGGAATTGGTCTGGCTGTCGAAATAGACCCGCTCGGACTCCGACAGCGTGAAGCTGTACTGGTTGACCTGGCCGGGCACGTCGATCGCGCCCTGCACCGGCAGCAGCGCCGAGAGCAGGATCCGCGGTTCGTAGGTTTCAAAGGCGAGGCGCTGCGACGGCAGCGTGCGATGCCGCGCCCTGTCGCTATGCTTTGCCGCACGCCGTTCCGCCCGATTGGGGCGACGCAGGGTCACGCTCATGCCAGCAATCCATCCAGGAAAGCGCGGCGGGGCGGGCCCGACATGGCGATCCCAAAGGTGCCGGAAGTCAGCCTTCTCCGGCCCCTTGGCCCGTCCGTCTGCACGCGCCGCCTCACTGTCCGTAATCCCTAAAGAGTGATGAAGCTATCACGCAGCTGTGGGCAGTTGCGTAAAAAAAAGAATGCATCGTCAGGAGCTCATGTTTTTGGACTGGGCCTCGGGGGCGGATTGCCAGGTTCGGCCGGGGCGGCCCATAGAGCGCCGGGATTGGCTCTGCGCAGCCGCCAGGGAGCATGAGGGATGCCTGATACACAGGTGCTGGGGGCGACGGCTCACGCAGCCGGCTCCGAGGCTGTTGACGTGATCGTGATCGGTGCCGGCATCGCCGGCATGTACCAGCTCCACAGCCTGCGGAAGCTCGGCCTCTCCGTCCTCGGCTTCGAGACAGGCAGCGGCGTCGGGGGCACCTGGTACTGGAACCGGTACCCCGGAGCCCGTTTCGACTCCGAGAGTTATACCTACGCCTATTCCTTCGACGAGGACCTGCTCGCCGAATGGAACTGGTCGGAACATTTCGCCGCCCAGCCCGAGACGCTCCGCTACCTGAACCACGTGGCGGACCGCTTCGACCTGCGCCGCCACATCCGCTTCAACAGCACCGTCACCGCGGCGCGCTGGGACGAGGCGCGGCGGCGCTGGGACGTGACGCTGCAGGACGGCGCGACCTTCGACTGCCGCTTCCTCGTCACGGCGCTCGGGCCCCTTTCCGCCGCCACGCTGCCGCGCATCCCGGGCACGGAGACCTTCAAGGGCCAGTCCTTCCACACCCATGACTGGCCGCATGAGGAGGTGGACTTCACCGGCAAGCGTGTCGCCGTCATCGGCACGGGTGCGACGGGCGTGCAGGTGATCCAGACCATCGCG
Source organism: Acetobacteraceae bacterium (assembly GCA_027489135.1). Lineage (GTDB taxonomy): Bacteria > Pseudomonadota > Alphaproteobacteria > Acetobacterales > Acetobacteraceae > JAIEOP01. Next base: position 870 of record JAIYAI010000647.1, on the reverse strand, counting down.
CCGCAGGTGGCGTCACTCACCGTCTTCCAGCGCACGCCGAACTGGTGCACGCCGCTGCACAACAAGCCGATTGCCGCGGACGAGCAGGCGAAGATCAAGGCCAACTACCCGGCCATGTTCGAGATCCTGCGCCAGACCCCGGGCTGCTACATCCACATCACCGATCCCCGCGGCACCTTCGAGGTGACGGAGGCGGAGCGCGAGGCCTTCTGGGAAAAGCTCTATGCCGAGCCGGGCTTCAGCATCTGGATGGCGAATTTCCGCGACGTCCTGACCGACCCCAAGGCGAACGCGGTGTTCAGCGACTTCGTCGCCCGCAAGATCCGCCAACGGGTCAAGGACCCGAAGGTCGCGGAGATGCTGATCCCGAAATGCCACGGCTTCGGCACCCGCCGCGTGCCGCAGGAGACGCACTACTACGAGGCCTTCAACCTGCCCCATGTCAGGCTGGTGGACATCAAGGCGACGCCGATCGAATGCGTGACGGAGACGGGCATCCGGACCTCCGACGCCGAGTACGAGTTCGACATGATCATCTACGCCACCGGCTTCGACGCCGTGACCGGCGCCTTCGACAGGGTCGATTTCCGTGGCGTCGGCGGGCAGTCGCTGAAGGAGAAGTGGTGGGAGGGGCCGAAGACCTTCCTCGGCCTGATGTCGGCGGGCTTCCCCAACATGCTGACCATCGTCGGGCCGCACAACGCCTCCACCCGCTGCAACATCCCTCGTTGCATCGAGCAGAACGTGGAATGGATCACCGGGCTGATGGAGCATTGCCGGGACCACGGCATCACCCGCTTCGAGGCGACCTCGGCCGCCGAGTACGCCGGGGCCGAGCAGATGCTGCGCGAGTTCTACGGCTACCAGTAG
>JAIYAI010000172.1 GCA_027489135.1 Acetobacteraceae bacterium | reverse complement strand
GGCGCAGCAGCAGCGTGCGCCGGATGCCGATGCCACCTGGCGGGCGCGCCTGACCTGCGACCCGATGCCGCCACTGACCAGCCAGCGCCTGCGGGTGACCTTCCTGCTGCACGTCAGGGGTGGCGTCGCGCGCTACGAGCGGGCGCCGCTCGGGCCGGAGGGCGGGCCGCAGGGGCTGGTAGAGCGAGGCCAGGGCCCGGTCGGGCGCGACGGGGCGCTGGTGCTGGACGGGGTAGGGGTCGGGCCAGGGGTGCGTTTCACGGCGCGCTATGCCGGGCGGCTGAATCCGGATGGGCTTGGCGACCTGAACGGGCGGCAGGAATGGCCCGCGGGCAGCCCGGTGGGGGAGCGGACGCGCCCCTGCCACGTGAAGCTGTGGCGGCAATAGCAGGGCGCTTGCGGCCGAAGGCTGCGGGCGCGAGGCTGCGGGGGGAGGTGCCCGATGGCGCGTCATCCGATCCTCGCGATGCTCGGCCTCGTCCTGGCCGCGACGCCGGCCTGGGCCCAGACCCAGCCGCCCGGCGCCGACGCCACCTGGCGGGCGCGCCTGACCTGCGACCCCCTGCCGCCGATCACACAGGTGCCGCTGAACCAGGCGATCACCGTGACCGTGCAGGGCGGCGTCGCGCGGTATGAGCGGCTGATCCCGGACCAGCATGGCCGCCCCACCGGCTACGCCGAGCGGGGGCAGGGAACGGTCGGGCCGGATGGCACGCTGACGCTGGAGGGTCTCGCGACCGGCCGCAGCTTTCGCTACACGGCGCGCTACAGCGGGCGGTTGCGCGGCAATGGCACGGGATCGCTCACCGGCGAGCAGCACTGGAGTGCCGATGGCGCGATCGGGCAGTTGACGCGGACTTGCCGCATCGGGCTGCGGCGTGAGGGGGCGGGGGAGTAGCGCCGGCCGTGGCCGGACGCTCCTGGATCCCCGAGACCGGGCCGGTCGCGGCGGTGGATCGCGCGGTCGCCGATGGCGTGCTGACGCCGCAGGAACTTCTGTCCTTCCGTCGCGATCTGGCGGTGGAGGGGTGCTGGCTGTTCCGGGAGGGCTGGCCGCTGGGCGGCGTCTGGCGCCTTCGTGGCGATACCAGCATGGCGGGGAACGAGGTGCTGTTCACCGCGAAGCCTATCTGGGCGCTGGATGGCGGGGTGTGGGGGCTCGCCGCCTGGGTGGCGATCCTGGTCGGGCGGCGGCGCTGGCTGAGGCGGCACGCGGAGCGGGTGCCGCGGCGGCTGTGGGGGCGGGCGGCGCCGTTGGGGTGAGGCGCGGCTTTTCGCCCGTTCAGCGGATAAAGATCGGCGCGCGACGATTCTGCGGTTCGTCCTCGCCGGGATCGCTCGGAACGAGATTTGCACTCGCGCCTTTACTCAGCACGACAATCTTGTCGGCGGGCACGCAGTTGGCGCGCAGGAGCGCGGCAATAGCTTCTGCACGTTGCCGTGCCACGCGATCCGCGATGCCTCGGGCTTCCTCGGCGCTGTCGGCGTGCCCTTCCACCTCGATCCTGGATGGCGGCCGGCCAGCACTCGGCACCAAGGTGGGCCGATCGGCGCAGGTGCTCGGGCCGCCCAAGCGCAACCAGTCATCAACAATGGTCTGCACCTGCTGCTGGCACCGGGCCGTCGGCAACGCTTCGCCGCTGCTATAGAAACACATGAAGGTTCTGGACAACGCCTGCGCTGGCCGGGGCTGCGCGACCACGCATGTCGCAAAGAGCAATGGGAGTAACGCCAGTTTCGCAACTCGCATGATGCCGCTCCGCCGTTTCCAGCCAGGACCCGGATCATTACCCTGACCGCGCACCAACGGAAGCCGCCCCGCTACACCCCCAGCCGATCCGCGCAGCCCGCCAGGAACCCGCCCAGCGCCCGGTGGAATTCCGGCTCGTCCAGCAGGAAGGCGTCGTGCCCCTTGTCGGACTGGAACTCGACGAAGCTGACATTCGCCGCCGCCTTGTTCAGTGCCCGCACCAGGCTGCGGCTCTCGCTCGTCGGGAACAGCCAGTCGGAGGAGAAGCTGGCCACGAAGAACCGCGTCTTCGTCCCCCGGAAGGCGGCCGAGAGATCGCCGCCGTGCTCCGCCGCCATGTCGAAATAGTCCATGGCGCGGGTGATGGTCAGGTAGCTGTTGGCGTCGAAGCGGCGCACGAAGGTGCTGCCCTGGTGGCGCAGGTAGCTTTCCACCTCGAACACGTCCTCGAGGAAGGTCAGCGCGCTCGCGCCCCGCAGCCGGCGGCCGAATTTCCGCGTCAGCGCCTGCTCGGAGAGGTAGGTGATATGCGCCACCATCCGCGCGACCGAGAGACCCTGGGCGGGGATGGTGTCGTCCTCCCAGTAGCGTCCCTCCCGCCAGGCCGGGTCGGAGTGGATCGCCGCGCGCCCGACCTCGTGGAAGGCGATGTTCTGCGCGCTGTGGTAGGCGGCCGTCGCGATCGGCGCGGCGCCATAGACCATGCCGGGGAAGGTCGCGGCCCATTCCAGCACCTGCATCCCGCCCATCGAGCCGCCGATCACGGCCAGCAGGCGCTCGATGCCGAGGTGGTCCATCAGCTTCTTCTGCGCGCGCACCATGTCGCGGATGGTGACGGGCGGGAAATCCGTGCCCCAGGGATGGCCGAGGCCGCGCCCCTGCTCGTCCGTCTTCTCCTCGCGCGGCCCCGTGCTGCCCATGCAGCCGCCGAGGACGTTCACGCAGAGGATGTAGTAGCGCTCCGTGTCCAAAGGCTTGCCGGGGCCGATGATGGTCTCCCACCAGCCCGGCCGCCCGGTGACGGGGTGGCGCTCCGCCACGTACTGGTCGCCGGTCAGCGCGTGGCAGACCAGGATGGCGTTCGATTTCGCTGCGTTCAGCGTGCCATAGGCGCGCCAGGCGACCGCCACCGGCGTGATCACCGCGCCGCAATCGAGCGCCATGCCGTCGGCGAAGACGGTGCGCTGGTGCTCGACCTGGGGCAGAGGGGCGACGGGGGCGGACATGGGCAGCCGGGTTCGGTGGGTGCTGGCGCGGGTGCCCCGCAATAGGCCCGGGGCGGTCCGGCTTCAACCGGGACAGCCCTTACAACCATTGCGCGACCATGCCGCGATGCAAGATGATGGGGCCCCATGATATCCGGACCCGTCCCGATGCGCCGACTTCGCCGTACCTGGCCCGTCCTGGCTTCCCTGCTGGGGGCCACGCTGCTGGCCGCGCCGGTGCAAGCCCAGCAGGCGGCGCCGACCGACCAGGCGACGCGCGGCGGCTACCTGGCCCTGGCGGCGGACTGCATGCCCTGCCACACCGCGCCGGGCGGCCAGCCCTTCGCCGGCGGCCGGGCGCTCAACACGCCCTTCGGCACGCTGACCTCGCCCAACATCACGCCGGATGCCGCCACGGGCATCGGCCGCTGGAGCGCCGACGCCTTCTACCGCGCCTTGCATGAGGGCATCCGGGCGGATGGCGCCGACCTCTACCCAGTGATGCCCTACACCTCCTACACGCTGATCACGCGGGAGGATTCGGACGCGATCTTCGCCTTCCTGAAGACGCTGGCGCCGGTGAACGCGCCGCGGGCGCCGAACGGGCTGGCCTTCCCCTTCGACATCCGCTCGACCCTCGGCTTCTGGCGGGAACTCTATTTCCGGCCGCGCAGCTTCACGCCGGATCCGACGAAGTCGGCGCAGTGGAACCGCGGCGCCTATATCGGCACCGCGCTCGGCCATTGCGGGGAATGCCACACGCCGCGGAACCTGCTCGGCGCCATGGATTCATCGCGCAACCTGCGCGGCGCGGTGATCGATGGCTGGTTCGCGCCGGACATCGACCCGAAGGACCAGCGTTCCGCATTGGCGGGCTGGACCGTCGCGCAGATCGTCGAGTGGCTGAAGAAGGGCGGCTCCGCCGGCAAGGGCACGGTCTTCGGCCCGATGGCGGAGGTGGTGCATGACAGCCTCTCCCGCCTGACAGACGAGGACCTGACCGCGCTGGCGACCTGGCTCGCCAACAGCGAGACGCCGCCGCCGCCCGTCGCCGTGCCGCCCGAAAGCCGGGAAGCCGCGACGCTCTACACGGCGAACTGCGCCGGCTGCCACCAGCCCCTGGGCCGTGGCATTCCGGGTGCCATCCCGAACCTGGCCGGCAACCCGGCGGTGCAGGCGGCGGACCCGAACAACGTCATCCAGGCCATGCTGAACGGCATCCCGGCCGGCGGCGGCTATGGCGCCATGCCGAGCTTCGCCGCGACGCTGGATGATGCGCAGATCGCGGCCATCACCAACTACGTCCGCACCGCCTGGACGCCTGCCACGGGCACGGCGGCAACGCCGGCGATGGTGGCCTCGCTCCGCCGCGCCGATCCGCTGGCCGGTGCGTCCACCGAAGCGGCGCGGCAGCTGTGCCCGGCGATCGGGCCCTTCGGCTCGCAGCCCGGCCTGCCCGCCCTGCCGGCCGGCGCCGCGGCGCTGATGCGTAGCGCCAATAGCGCGGACCTCGCCAACCGCGCGGACGTGCTGCTGGCCGATCTGCGCAGCGCCAACCCGAACGCGTCGGATGCCGCGCTGATCGACGCGCTGATGACCGCCTATTGCCCGGCGGTCGCCAACGACCCGACCTACCCGAACGAGGCCGCACGCCGCGCCCAGCTCGACCGCTTCCGCGCGGCGATGACGACGGCGATGGTGCGGCCGCCGATCACCGCCATCGATGTCACCGTGCCGATGCCGCCCGACGACCTGGCCCGGGCGCGGGCCGCGGCGCAGGCGGCGCGCATGCCGCTGGAGGCCTGGCTCGCCAGGGCGGCGCGGGAGGCGGCGGCCACGCCAGCGCGGTGAGGGCGGGCAGCCGGGGCGACAGGTCCGGGCGGGGCTGCTAAAGCGGGGCCGAGAAGGTCATACCCGCAATGAGCTCCGCACCGGACGCCGCTCCCTCCGTCCCGCCCACCAATACCCTCGCCTCGATCCGCGCCGAGATCGACGCGCTCGACGACGCCATGCACGAGCTGCTGCGCCGCCGCGCGGCCGTCGTGGCGCGCATGGCGCAGAGCCGCGCCAAGGCCGGGGTTTCCAACCTGCGGCCGGGCCGGGAGGCACAGGTGTTGCGCCGCCTGCTCGGCCAGCATGACGGGCCGCTGCCGGCGCGCGCCGTGGTGCGGCTCTGGCGCGACATCTTCGCCGCCTGCACGCAGCTGCAGGGCGGCTTCACCATCGCGGTGCATGGCACGCAGGGCAGCCCGACGCACCACCTGGCGCGGGAGCATTTCGGCGCGCTGACGCCGCTCAGGCTGCAGCCCTCGCCGGGCAGCGCACTGGCGCTGGTCGCCAGCGGGGAGGCGGTGGCCGCCGTGCTCGCCTTGCCGCGCGACGAGGAGCCGGCCGAGGCGCTTTGGTGGACCAACCTCGACAGCCCGCGGCTGCAGGTCGGCGCCCGGCTGCCGTTCCTGCTGCCGGCAAGCGGCGATGTCTCGGCCGAGGCGCTGGTGGTCGGGCCCGGCGCGCCGGATGCCTCGGGCGAGGACCGGTCGCTGCTGCGGCTGGAGGCGCGCTCGCCGGAGCAGGGCCGCGCGCAGCTTGCCGCGGCGCTGACCGCCGCCGGCCTGCCGCCGCGGCAGTTGATCTTCCGCCGCGGCCCGGCCGGCGCCACTGCGCTGGCAGAGGTCGAGGGCGCCGTCGCCGAGGGCGACCCGCGCCTTGCGTCCCTGCCGGTGGAACGCGCCCTGCCGCTCGGCTTCTATGCCGTGCCGGTCCGCCGCGACTGAGCTTTCCCGGCGCCCCGCCCGGCGCTGCCCGACAGACGAGAGTGACCCCCATGCCGACCCTGCCGCGCCCCTCCATCCTGTCGATCGAGCCCTATGTGGGCGGCGAGTCCAAGGTCCCGGGCGTCAACCGCATCGTGAAGCTGTCCTCCAACGAGGGCGCCTTCGGCCCGCCGCCCTCCGCCATCGAGGCGATGGTCCAGGCGGCGCGGGAGATGCACCGCTACCCCGATGGCGGCGCCAAGGCGCTGCGCGAGGCGATCGGCGGCCGCTTTGGTCTCGACCCCGCGCGCATCGTCTGCGGCAACGGGTCGGACGAGATCATCCAGCACCTGATCCTGGCTTATGGTGGCGAGGGGACGGAGCTGGTGATGAGCGCGCATGGCTTCGTCATGTACGACATCTCCGGCCGCTACGCGGGCTGCCGGGTGATCAAGGTGCCGGAGCGGAACCTGACCGCCGACGTGG
>JAIYAI010000301.1 GCA_027489135.1 Acetobacteraceae bacterium | reverse complement strand
GGGCGGACGTTGATGTAGGCGCCGGGCACGATGGGGCGGGTGTTGGCGATCAGCACGTCGATCGGGTCGCCATCCTCGCTCAGCGTGTGCGGGATGAAGCCGTAATTTCCGGGGTAGCGCATCGGCGTGTAGAGGAAGCGGTCGACGAAGATCGTGCCCGCGGCCTTGTCCATCTCGTACTTGATGGGCTCGCCGCCGATGGCGACCTCGACGACGACGTTGACGTCCTCGGGCGGGTTCTTGCCGATGGGGATGGCGTCGATGCGCATGGCTCTGGCTCCGGCAGGGCGGTCCGCCGCCCCATGGGCGCGCCCTATCGCATCGCGGCCGGCCGGCGCAAGCGCGGCTTGACGCCGCCGTCGGGGACGCGGACCCTTCCCCCCAAGAACGCGCAGGAGGAAGCGATGGATGTCGGCCTGATGATGCTGTTCTCCAGCTATGGCTGGGACGGCATGAAGGATGACCAGGTCTGGGCGGAGGACATCCGGCTCGCCCGCCTCGCCGCCGATCTCGGCTTCAACGTGCTCTGGTCGGCCGAGCACCATTTCTTCGACTATTCTTTCTGCCCGGACAATGTCCAGCTGATGACCTGGCTGGCGGCGAAGTGCCCGGACATCGACCTCGGCACCGCCGCCGTCATCCTGCCCTGGCACGACCCGCTGCGCGTCGCCGAGCAGGTGGCGATGCTGGATCTGCTCTGCGAAGGGCGGCTGCGCTTCGGCATGGGCCGGGGGCTGGCGCGGCGGGAGTTCACCGCCTTCCGCGGCACCATGGACGAGAGCCGCACCCGCTTCGACGAGGCGGCGCCGATGATCGTCGAGGCGCTGCGCACCGGCTTCATGGAAGGCCAGGGCCCGCACTACCCACAGCCGCGGATCGAGATCCGCCCCAGGCCCAAGTACAGCTTCGACGACCGCATCTACGCCGTGGCGTCGAGCGAGGACAGCGTGCAGTCCTGCGCGAAGCTCGGCGCCCGGATGGTCATGTTCTCCGACAGGCCCTGGCAGATGCGCATGCCGTCCATCGAGCTGAACCGCAAGCTGCACCGCGAGTTCCACGGCAAGGAGGCGCCGGGGCTGATGATCGTCGACTTCGGCTTCTGCTGGCCGGACCAGGCCGAGGCCGAGGAACATGCGCGGCAGTACATGTACAAGTTCGTCGAGAGCAACTTCCATCACTACGAACTGCTGGGCGAGCACTTCGCCACGGTGAAGGGCTACGACGCCTACGCCCAGAAGGCCGAGATCGCCAAGAAGTCCGGCCTCGGCGGCGCGACGGACGGCTTCATGAAGGCCGCCGCCTGGGGCACGCCGGACCGCATGCTGCGCGAGATCGAGGCGCGCCGCGCGCTGGTCGGCGACTTCGAGATGGCGATGTCCTTCCGCTTCGGCGGCATCCCGATCGACAAGGCGGAGGCGTCGCTGCGGCTCTTCGCCAAGGAGTGCCTGCCGGTGCTGCAGTCCTGGGGCCGGCCGTCGCGGGTGGCGGCGGAGTAGGAGGAGCGGTCAGCCGGTCGCTCCCTCCTTCGCCGTGACGTGACGGGCGTTCTACGGCGTCATACCGTCGCCCGCCGTCACGGGAACAGCCAGGCCTGGACGCCCTTGTAGCCCCGCCAGTCGGCGCGCCGGACGCCGCCGAGGCTGCGGAAGATGAGATCGAGCGACTCACGCGAATAGAGTGAGATGTGCCCGTTGTCCGGGCCGAGGTACCACCAGTCCCGGTCGCATACGTGCGGATTGTACTCGGCCGTCTGAAATGCAAAGACGCCGGGCCACTTAAGATGCGATCGCACCATCCGAAGTGTCTCGACCGGGTCAGGCAAATGCTCGATGACCTCGCATGCCACAATGATGTCGAACTTCCTGGTGCCAAGATCCGGGAGGAAGTACTCCTCCGCGAGCCGCGGCCGAATGATGTCGGTTCCCCAGGCGTTCAATGACAGGGAGCGACGCGCGATCTCGACGAACCCGCCGCTGCCGCAACCGAAATCAAGTACATCCGCCTCGTCGATCGGTTTCTGCAACAGGCTGGCCGCCAAGGCGATGAGGCGCATCGTCTGCGGCACCCGCCCGTACCAGTTCGGATCCTGCGTGCCCCAGTATGTATCGTCGTAGATGGTTTCCTGGGGTACGTCGTCCATGCCGCGCGTGAACAGGAACTTGCACTGGCTGCATTCGTAGTACCAGCAATCGTCGGGCTCGTCCGGGATCGGGTGACCGCTGCGTTTGCTGCGGGGCAATCCGAAGCGAAGCCCAGCCGTGCTGCCGCAAACCTTGCAGGGGGAAGTCGCCGGGGCGACGACGGGCACACTGCCGGCGGCCAGTAGGGCGCCGTCCTCGGATCCGCTGGACACGTGGTTGCTACGCTCCTCGGGGGGTGGATGTAGGCGCGCATGCCGTAACTGGTCTGATCCTACCGGCCAGAGCGGCGACTTGGCAATGTTCTACCAAGCATACCCCTCTTCCGTCATGCGATGCCGTACTGTCTGCCTCTTCGTTTGTCTCTCGTAAGCACGTATACGGGAGAGCGCCTCGGTACCCTGCAGCAAGGGGCGGATGGGAATGAGCATGAACCTCAGGCGTCCACCGATGGCTTTTGGGCGGGCCGCGCCGGCCGTGGTGCGCCGTCTAGTGGGGATGCCCAACGACATCACCCTCGCCGACGCCGCTCGTGATCGCGGGGATTGGGCGGAGGCGGTGCAGCTCTATGCCATGGTCCTCGCCCGCGGGCCCGACCGGGCCGACCTCCTTGTCCAGCTCGGCAACTGCGCGAAGGAAATGGGCGACTACCCCCGGGCCGCCGAAGCCTTCCGCCGGGCCCGCGACATCGCGCCGCAGAATGCCGATGCCACCCTCATGCTCGCGCATCTCTTCAAGGTCACCGGCAATGCGAGTGCCGCGCGCGCCGCCTATGCCCGGGCCGCGGAGATGGGCAGTGCCGACGCCCGCCAGGAACTTCTCGCCGCAGCCGGCGCCGCGGACTGGGTTCCCCGCCTGCCGGAACGGCACCTGGCGTCGCGCACGCCGCAGGCCATCGCAGACGCCCTGCGGCTGATGCAGGCCGAGGTCGCGCCGCAGGATCCCCTCGCGGTGGCGGACATCGCGGACTCGCTCGCGGCGCAGGGCCTCGCCGATGTGGCCGCGGCCTTCCGCGACCTCGCCCTCCTGCTGGCCGGTCCGGGACGTCCGCTGCCCCCGGCGCCGGCACGCGCCGCCTTCGCGGGCCGCCCCTGGCCCGGGCCGCGCAGCACCGGCTTTCCGCGCGCCCTGCTGCGCGCCCTCGTCACGGCAAGCTTGGCAGACGGGCCGATGCCCGCGGCCCCGGTGGCGGCCCTCGCGTTCGAAGCCTCGGCCGCGGCCGGCGTCGTGGTGGACTGGACCGATGCCGCGCTGGCCCCCGCGGAACAGGCGGCACTGCTGGAGACCCTGCGGGCCCTCCGCGCGGCGGTCGAAGGCGCCGCCGGCCCGGATGGTACCTTCGCGCCGGATTCTGCCGTGTGCGCCGGCCTCGGGATCCTCGCCGCGGCGCCCCGACGCTGCAGCTTCCTCGGAGCGGGCTGGCACGTCGCCGATATCGAGGCGATGGCCTGGCGGGTGCTGCACAACCTCCTGCAAAGGCTCTGCCACGAGATCGTGGACCTCCTGGCGGCGCCGGCGCTCGGCCCGCATATGCGGGGCGCCATCATCCGGGGGGCGGCGGACATCCCGCCGCTGCATACCGGTGCAGCCCGCGAAGCCGGCGCGCTGCCTCCGCCCGATCTTGCGATGCTGGAGGGCGTGCTCCGCACGCTTCTGCCGGAGACGACGCCCGAGCCTGTCCTCCAGACGCATCTCGGGCGTGTCGTCCTGGGCCTCGCCTGCGGTACGGCGCCGGAGGTCTGCCACACGCTCGGATGGGATATCGCGGGTCGCGGCGCGGTGGAGGCCGGGGTCCACCTGCTGACGCGCCACGCGCCGCCGGACCTGCTGCTCGACCGCGGGCGGATGCTTGAACTTGGCCAGCGGCTGAAGCAGTGCGGCGCGTGGCGTGCCGCGGACTCGGTGCTCGGGACCCTGCGCGCTCGGTATCCCGAGGGCGACGACATTCTGCTTGAACTCGCTCTCGTCCGGAAGACGCTCGGCGACTACGCGAGCGCGGTCGAAGCGTTCCAGACCCTGCTCCGGCGTCGTCCGGACGACGAATTCCTGACGAACGAGCTGCTCGCCATCTGGCCGGAATGCGCGTCGATCGAGACCATCCTGCCCTGGGTGCTCGCCTCGCCCCGGCGGACCGATCTCGCCCGCCGGCGACTGCTCTATCGCAGGGCGCTGGGCCGGGAGCCGGTGGACGAGCCGCTGCTGCGGATGCTGCCGCGGCGCATGATCTCCGAGACGTCGCGCCTGTCCGTCGCCGATCCGCAGCCGCGCCTCGACGTGATGCAGATCGGCGCGCGGCGCGCCGGCGGCGAAGCGATGGCGCTGCTGACCGGGATCGAGGCCGTGCGCGTGCGCGCAGTGGGCCCCCAGGTGCCGCTGGCGATGCGCGTCCGGCTTGGCGGGCGCACGGTCGCGCGGGTGGAGGCGGCCGAGGGAGCGCCGCTGCCCGACAGCCGGCCGGAATGGCAGCATGCGATCTTCCATGCCTGGATCGACGTCTCCGGCATGCCCGCCGGGCTGACCGAGCTCCAGCTGCACTTCGAGGAGCGCGATTCCGGATACCAGACGCGCGAATTCGAGGTGCGGATCGGCACCGAACCCGACGCGCGAGAGCGTTCGAACGCCTTCATCCCGGCGCGTGTCGGCGGGTCCGTCGAGGACCACGTGAACGGCCTCGAGACCATCCTGCGCCCGGCGCGGCGCGGCCTGATCGAGGGACCGGTCGAGCGCGTGCTGGTGATGCGGGTCGACCAGCTCGGCGACGTCTCGACCTCGATCCCCGCGATGCTGCGGCTGCGCGAGCTGTTCCCCCAGGCCCGCTTCTACGGGCTGGCCAGTCCGTTCCTGCGACCCCTGCTCGATTCCCTGGGCCTGTTCGAGGCAACCGAGAGCGTCGCGTTTCTCTACGACCATGCGCTCCGCACGCGCCACATGCCGCTGTCCGAGGCGGCGCGCCTGCGCGAGGTCATGCGGGGCTGGAAGATCGACGTGGCGGTCGACCTCTGCTCAGGCGCCGATTCGCGGCCGCTGCTGCTGCTGGCGGATGCGCGCACCACCATCGGCTTCGGTCCGCGCGACTTCCCCTGGCTGAGCTTCGGGATCGAGGCGCAGTCGCGCGATCCGCTCAACGGGCGGGAATGCATCTCGCACGCCTCGATGGTCATGACCCTGGTGGAGGCGCTGGGCGCGACGCTCGGCAACGCGCATCGTACCTTGCCGCGCACCGGCGACCCGGGCCCCGCACGGAGGCGCGCGGGACTGCCGGCGGATGGCCGTTTCGCAGTCCTGCACGCCGGATCCCGCCTGCCGGTCACGCGCTGGCCGATGGAAAGCTTCGCGGCGCTCGCGCGCATGATCGCGACGCAGGCGGGCCTGCACGTCCTGCTGATCGCCGACGGGCCGCTGCCCGAAGCGGTGCGGGCCGATCTGCAGGCGATGGGCGAGCGCGTCGTACTGGCCGAAGGGCAGCTCGCCTTCGACGATTTCGACATGCTGGCCTCGTCCTGCGCGGTCTTCGTGGGCAATGATTCGGGGCCGAAGCACCTGGCCGCGCTGCGGGGCGCGCCCGTCGTCAGCGTGCATATGGGGCGGCACAACTGGGACGAGTGGGGGCAGGACGGGCATGGCTACATCGTCTCGCGCCGCGTCCCCTGCGTCGGCTGCGGCGTCGAGGAGGCGGCCGATTGCGGCAAGGGCCTGCCCTGCCTGGTCCATATCCGCCCCGAGGATATCTTCGCGGCGGTCCGCGCCTGTCTCGAGGAACAGGGCCGGACCGACGCGCGCGCGGTGGCGGCGGACTGAGCCGCGCCGCTACTGCGCGAGATAACCCCCGTCCACGTGCAACTCCGTGCCGGTCATGTAGCTGCTCTCCGCGCTCGCCAGGAACAGGCAGACGGTCGCCACCTCCTCCACGCCGCCGGCGCGGCGCAGCGGGACGGAGCGCAGCATCTTCTCCCGGAACACCGGATCGGCCGTGTTGCCGCTGGTGCGCATCGGCGGCATCACGCCGGGGTGCACCGTGTTGACGCGGATGTTGTAGGGCCCCTCCTGCACCGCGACGGTCTTCGTCAGCAGGCGCACGGCGGCCTTCGAGGCGTTGTAGGCGCAGTGGATGCCGTTCTGCCCGACGACGCCGCTGATCGATGAGAAGTTGATGATCGACCCGCCGGCCTCGCCGTTCCGGCGCATCGCCTGCACCGCGTACTTCGTGCCCAGGAACACGCCGCGCGCGTTCACATTCATGATCCGGTCCCACAGCGCGGTGTCGTACATGTCGTTCGTAGCGCTGCCGCTGATGCCGGCGTTGTTCACCATGATGTCGAGGCGCCCGTCCTTCGCCACGACCTCCGCCACCACCGCCTCCCAGTTCGCCTCGTCCGCCACGTCGTGCTTCAGGTAGCGCGCGCTGCCGCCGGCCTTGACGATCTCGGCCGCCACCGCCGCGCCCTCGGCCTCCAGCATGTCGGTGATGGTGACCTTCGCGCCTTCCTGCGCGAAGAGCCGCGCCGTCGCGGCGCCCATGCCGCTCGCGGCCCCGGTGACGATGGCGACCTTGTCCTGGAGGCGCATGGCGTTTCCTTCCCTTCCCTCGGTTGCCGGAAGCCTGCCGCCTGCCGCGCCCTCCGTCCAGGTCACAGCACCGGCCCCATCACGGCGGCGGTGTTGTGCCAGAGCCGCCGCCAGGCGGACCAGCCGGCCACCTCCTCCGCCCGCACCGGCCGCGACTGCGCCAGGTAGTCCGCCTGCCGCGCGCGGATCGCCGCCGTCACGCCTTCATCGGCCAGCAGCAGGTTGTTCTCGTAGTTCAGGTCGAAGCTGCGCCGATCCATGTTGGCCGAGCCGATCAGCGCGACCTCCCCATCCAATGTCAGCGTCTTGGCGTGCAGCAGCCCGCCCTCGTACTCGTGGATCGCCACGCCGGCCGCCAGCAGTTCCGGGTAGAGGCTGCGGCTCGCCGCCGCGACCGCCCAGTTGTCGTTCCGCGCGGGGAAGACGATCACCGTCTCCACCCCCCGGTTCGCCGCGGCACAGAGGGCGGCCTGCAGGCTGTCATCCGGCACGTAGTAGGGGGTGGTGATCACCAGCTCCCGCCGCGCCGCATACATCAGGGACTGGAACATCTCCGGCATCGCCGAATGCCGCACCGTCGGCCCGCTGCACACCACCTGCGCCGGGAAGCCCGGCACCGCCAGCGCCGCCGGCCAGGGCGCGCGCAGCAGCGGCGCGATGTCGTCCCCGCCATAGGTCATCCAGTCCGACGCAAAGAGGTGCTGCGCCTGGCGCGCCACCGGCCCCTCCACCCGCAGCACGGCATCGACCCAGGGCGCATACTTCGCCTTGATGCGGAACTCCGGATCCGCGCAGTTCTGGCTGCCGACATAGGTGACGCGGTTGTCGATCACGACGATCTTGCGGTGATCCCGCAGATCCAGCCGCCCGTCCCAGATCCGCAGCAGCGGATTGCCGACCTTCAGCGCCCGGCCCAGCTTCACCCCCGCGTCGCGCATCTCCGCCCAGAGCGGGCTCTTCACCAGCAGCCGCGACCCGAGGTCGTCCACCATCGCCCGGGCCGCGACGCCGCGCCGCGCCGCGCGGCCCATGGCGTCCGCCACCGCCCGCCCGTTGTTGTCGGGCAGCCAGATGTAGAAGAGCAGGTGCACATGGTCCGTCGCCGCGTCGATATCGGCGACCAGCGACGCCACCATCGCGTTGCTGTCCGCCATCAGCGCGGCGCGGTTGCCGCCCACCGGCGCGTGGCCGCTGATCGACTGCCCCACCTTGAACAGCGGCGCGTGGCGCGACGGCACCGCCGGCGCCAGGGCCGGCGCCTCCATCCCCGGGGCGGCGGCGGGATCGGGCAGGGTGCCCATCACGGCGCGCATGCGCTGCACCCGGGCGCGGCCGATATTGGTCTCCCCCAGCAGCAGGTAGCCGATGACGCCGACGGCCGGCAGCGCCAGCACCACGACGATCCAGGCCAGCCGCGCCGCCGGGTCCCGGTGCGGCCGCAACAGCACCCGGACACTGACCAGGGTGACGACGACGATATGGAGGAGGAGCGGCAGCATCATCGGGCCTTGTAGCGCGCCGATGCGGAAAGCAGACAAATCCCCGATGCGCGCCGGATGGAATTGCATCTTTCCCGTCGGATCAACGCCCTGCCCGACGGAGCGGACAAAATCGCCACCCCGCCCGACCCACGCCGCGGCGGCAGCGGGGGAAGGGAGGGGGTGGTGCATGGGGCGGAGGGCTCCGGCTCGGGGGACCGGGGAGAGTGCCAGGAAAGATTTCCTGGGACAAGATGTTTCGAAGGCGGTCGCTTGACGCGCCGGGCCGCGATGACACGCTTTGACACGGAGGCGCCCGCCATGCCGAACGTCAGCCTGACCCCCGAGCTCGACCGCTTCGCCGAGGACTGCGTCCGCTCCGGCCGCACCGCCAGCGTCAGCGAGGTGCACCGCGCCGCCATGCGTCTGCTGCAGGACCAGGAACGCCAGCGCACCGGCTTCACCGCCAGCCTCGACGCCGCCATCGCGGAGGGCGAGGCGCAAGGCTTCGCCTCCGCCGCCGAGGCGCTGGCCGAGATGGACGCGGAGATCCGCTGAGCCTGGGGCGGGGTTCGCGCAGGGGGGACGCCGTCCCCCCTGCACCCCCCTGCCAGGGTGCGTCGGCGGCAGCGCCGCCGACCCCTGGACCTCCACATGGGGCGTGGCGGCGCCGTCGGGGGGCTACTCCGGCGGTCGGAGCGTGGCGAAGCCGAAGACGCCCTCGAAGGTGCCGCGATGGGCCAGCAGCCAGGATAGCGGGGCCGTACCCAGCCGGCCGACGATCACCGACCGATCGAGGGTGGCAAGCTTGTCGAAGCGGACCACGGATGGGACCTTCAGGCCGGTGCCGTCGCCCGGCCCTAGCGGCGCCATGTGAGGCCCGCTGCGGGGAACGGAGGTGATGAAGCAGACCACCAGGTCGGGCCGGCGGTCATTGTCGCGGGATACCACCAGCGCAGGCCGGCGCTTGTCGCCGATGAGGTCGGTAAACGGAAAGCGCGCCAGGACGATGGCGCCGAAGGCGTAAACCTACAGCTTCGGCAGCAGGTCGGCGTCGGAGTAGAGATCCGGTTCCTCGGCCAGCCAGTCGAAGGCGCGGCCGGCCTGGGCGAGGGCGGCCATGGGCGGCTCCGCGGCCTCCGGCAGGTCCACCACGACATGCACGCGGGTGGTGGGGGCGACGCCGCGGCGGGCGAGCTCGGCGGAGAGCTGGCCGGCTTCGGTATCGAGGGCGATCTGCGGCATGCGGGGACCTCCGCGTTCGATGTTCATATGGGTCCGGCAGAGGCCTTGGGGCAAGGCAGGGCGGCGAAGGCGGAGCGGGCGGCGGCGACGAAGCGGCGCATGCGGTCCGGGTCCTTGGCGCCGGTGGCGGGGTCCTCGACGCCGGAGTTCACGTCGACGCCGGCGGGGCGCACCGCTGCGATGGCGGCGGCGACGTTGTCGGGCGTCAGGCCGCCGGCGAGGATGACGGGGACGGGGTGGAGGGCGGCGGCGACGGCGCGGCTGACGGCCCAGTCATGGGTGCGGCCGGTGCCGCCCAGGCGATCCGCGGTGCGGCTGTCCAGCAGGATGGCATCGGCATGCGGCAGGTAGGGGCGGGCGCGGGCGAGCACCGCCGGGGCCGGCGCATCGACATGGACGGCCTTGATGAGGCGAAGGCCGGGCAGCAGGGCGCGGAGCGCGCGCAACCCCTCCGGCGGCAGGTCGCCATGCGCCTGCACGGCGCGGACGCCGATGGCGCGGGCGAGATCGGCGATCGGGGCGGGGGCGGTGAGGTGGGTGACGAGGACGGTCTCCGCCGCGCTCGGCAGGGCGGCGACGATGGCGCGGGCCTGGTCCGGGGTGACCTGGTCCTCGGCGCGGTGGGTGAGGCCGCAGAGCAGGCCGAAGGCGGAGGCCCCGGCGGCGTGGGCGGCCAGGGCCTCGGTGGGGGTTTGGAGGGCGCAGAGTTTCAGCAAATTGCGAGATCCGATAGCTTTTGGAACATGAAAATGCTCTTCAGATTTTTCCTCAGTCTCCATACGATACGATGGTTGAGCCGATTCGGGAGCTCTTGAGATTGACAGTATTGGTAGAAAGAGCTCAGGGCCTCACTCCAGCTTTGGGTGAGTCACGTGTGATTTTTCTAGGCCTTGCGGAACGTGCTAATCAAGTACGGGATGCAGGCTCCGATTTCCTGAAAACCAATATCATTGGACTCAAGCAGCACATATTTGCCCCATTCCACCCTATATTCATGAATGGCATATTCGTTGTTATTGCTATTCAATATACACACTATTCAGATAGTATTGAGATCGAAATTAATAATGAGAAAGGTGAGCGGAAGATATACTTTCAAATTCAGCCCAGTGTGGTTGAACGAGATAACTCTATCCCGCTCACACAAGATGGGCCCTTGTTAGTCCACCGCGATGGCGAAGTGGCGTGGCAACTCTTCTCGTTTCCTATGGTATCGAATCAAGGTCTGCTGCTGGAAGATGCTGGCAGGTTCCGTGTGCGCGCTCTCTCGAATGGAAGCTGGTCCGATATTGGCACCTTTCATTGTTTTGTCGTTGATCCACCCCCTCTGACAGAAGACTTTAAGTCTGCGATTCGTTCAAATCCTTTCGCCGCAAAAAGTGTTCGTATGTCTGTTGTGTGCGAGGACTGTAAGAATGACTTAAGATTCTACGCAGGTATTGAAAAAAATGCTCATATGGAGGCTGATGGCTGGCTTTGGTATTCTGATCTTCCCGACGAATATAAGTGCAAATGCGGAAAAGTATTCATTAATTTGCGGTCTATCAGGAGTAACTTTCATGGAATCCTGGGGCAATCGATATCGCGGTCGGAGATGAGGGTAGATGCACTCTACGAAAAGAGTTTCATTGAAAATATTGGATTAGAATTTAGTCGCCTTGTTAAGTCTCGGCCAGGAGAAGAGCTAATTCAGAAGTTCATCGAGAAAAATCCCATACTGCTGCATAGATTTCCGTCTACAAGGTTGTTCTTCAAGCCATCCATACTTACCAAATACAAAGCGGATTTTGCAATAATTACGCCAAATAAAGAGCTAATACTGATAGAGATAGAGAAATCGGGAATGATATTGTTGACGCGAAATGGGGAGGTAAGTTCTCAACTGACGCACGCAATGGGCCAAGTGCACGACTGGCTGCATGAAATTAATCTCCATAGGCATGCATTTTTGAAGTCTCTGGAAATAGACGATCATGAGGTGGCCAGCGTTAGAGGCGTTGTCATAGCTGGTCTAGACGAAGGATACAATAGAGAGCGCTTGCAAAGACTTAAGGGCGATGACCGTGGCAACATAATGATATTGACGTACACTGATTTAATTGGAGGATTAGTGGCGTTGGCAAGTAATCTTGGAGAAAAATAGGCTAAGTTCGAGTCCGCAGAAAGTGCCGGAGGTCCAGGGTGCCCGGCACCCTGGCGGGGTTCCAAGGGGCGGCGCCCCTTGGCGGAGCGCGAGGCAGCGCCTCGCCCTACCCATACACCCCCGACCCACTCAGCGCCCCCCTTGCCCCCTGCCGCATTTCCCCCGCCACCTCCTGGCCTGTCGCGGCCAGCGCCAGCGCTTCCGCCACCCGGATCCCGTCCACCCCCGCGCTGAGGATTCCTCCCGCGTAGCCCGCGCCTTCCCCGGCCGGGAACAGGCCCTGCACGCTCGTGCTCTGGAAGTCCCCGCCGCGCGTCACCCTTACGGGGCTGCTGGTCCGGGTTTCCACCCCGGTCATCACCGCGTCGGCCCGGTCGAAGCCCGGGACCTGACGGCCGAAGGCGGGCAGGGCCTCGCGCATCGCCGCCACGACGAAATCGGGCAGGCAGCGGGAGAGGTCCGCGGGGCGCACGCCGGGCTTGTAGCTGGGGACGACGTCGCCGAGGCGCGTGCTGGCGCGGCCGGCCAGGAAGTCGCCGACCAGTTGCGCCGGCGCGCGGTAGTCCTCGCCCCCTTCCACGAAGGCGGCGCTTTCCCAGACCCGCTGGAACCCCACCCCCGCCAGCACGTCGCCGGGGTAGTCGCGCGCGGGGTCGACGCCGACGACGATGCCGGCATTCGCGTTGAACTCGGCGCGGCTGTACTGGCTCATGCCGTTGGTCACGACGCGCCCGGGTTCGGAGGTGGCGGCCACCACGCGGCCGCCGGGGCACATGCAGAAGCTGTAGGTGCTGCGGCCGAGGGCTTCGGCGTGGTGCACCAGCTTGTAGTCGGCCGCGCCGAGCGCCGGGTTGCCGGCCTGGGGGCCGAGGCGGGCGCGGTCGATCATGCCCTGCGGGTGTTCGATGCGGACGCCGATGCTGAAGGGCTTGGCCTCCATCGCCACGCCGCGGTGGCGCAGCATCTCGAAGCTGTCGCGGGCGGAGTGCCCGAGGGCGAGGACCACATGGCTGGCGGGGATGGTTTCGCCGTCGGCCAGAACCACGGCGCGGACGCGATTCGTGCCGTCCGGGCCGGCATCCACCACCAGGTCGGCGACGCGGGCGCCGAAGCGGTAGGTGCCGCCGAGGCGTTCGATCTCGGCGCGCATGTTCTCGACCACGGTGACCAGGCGGAAGGTGCCGATATGCGGCTTCGAGACGTAGAGGATCTCCTCCGGCGCGCCGAAGCGGACGAACTCCTCCATCAGGTGGCGGCCGAGGTGGCGGCGGTCCTTGATGCCGGAATAGAGCTTGCCGTCGGAGAAGAGGCCCGCGCCGCCCTCCCCGAACTGGACGTTGCTTTCGGGGGAGAGGACGCCGCGCCGCCAGAGCGCCCAGGTGTCCTTGGTGCGCTGCCGGACGGGGGTGCCGCGTTCGAGGATCAGGGGGCGGAAGCCCATCTGCGCCAGGGTGAGCGCGGCCATGAGGCCGCAGGGGCCGGTGCCGACGACGATGGGGCGTGGGCCGCCCTCGGGGGCGCGGGCGACGTGGCGGTACGCCATGTCGGGTGCCGGACAGATGTGTGCGTCGCCATGGTGCCGGCGCAACACTTCGGATTCGTTCCGCAATTTGAGATGCAGGGTGTAGACGAACAGGATGCGGCGGGGCTTCCGTGCATCGTATCCGCGACGGATGATGGTGAGGTCGAGGAGATCGGTGTGCGCGATCCGCAGGCGGTCCACAACCGCCGCGCGCAGTGCGTCGGGGGGGTGATCGAGCGGTAGCCGCAATTCGGTCAGACGCAGCATGGGGCCCCTGGCGGGCGGTTTTCGGGGTTTCCCCTATAGCCCTCCGCGCAGGACCCGTGCGAAGGGGGTAGTCACTAAGGAGGCCGGGGTTTTGGAACAGCGTATCCTGGGGCGGAGCGGCCTGCCGGTGTCGGTGCTCGGCTATGGCGCCGGGGCGGTTGGCGGGCTGATGGTGCGCGGCACGGCGGCGGACCAGGAACGCTCGCTGGCCCGTGCGCTGGAGGCCGGGGTCACCTACGTCGATACGGCGACCGCGTACGGGGATGGCGAGAGCGAGCGGACGCTGGGGCGGCTGCTGAAGGGGCTGGGTGCGCGGCCGACGCTCGGCACCAAGGTGCGGCTGCGCGGCGCGCATTGGCAGGACATCGCGGGCGCGATCGCGACCTCGCTGGAGGGCAGCCTGGGGCGGCTGGGTCTCGACTGTGTCGACCTGTTCCAGTTGCATGACCCGATCGGCGTGGCGGGCGGCTACACCGTGGCGCAGGTGCTGGAGGAGGCGGTGCCCGCGCTGCAGCGGCTGCGCGACCAGGGCAAGTGCCGGTTCCTGGGCATCACGGCGCTCGGGGATGTCGGCGCGCTGCGGCAGGTGCTGCTGTCCGGGGCCTTCGACACGGCGCAGGTGCCGTACAACATCCTCAACCCGTCCTGGCTGGGGGC
>JAIYAI010000828.1 GCA_027489135.1 Acetobacteraceae bacterium | reverse complement strand
GCGTGTCGTCGCCCTCGCCGCCGGTGAAGGCGCCACCCTCGCCGTCGCCGACCAGCTTGTCGTTCCCGGCCTCGCCGTTCATGAAGTCCGGTGACCCGTCGACCTCGGCGATGAGGGTATCGTTGCCGTCGCCGCCCCGGAGATCGTCCAGTCCGGAACCACCGCGCAGCCTGTCGTGGCCGGCCATGCCCATGACGATGTCGTTTCCGGCGTCGCCGTCGAGCCGGTCATCGCCGCCGAAGCCGCCCAGCGTATCGTTGCCGTCGCCGCCATCGATGGTGTCCGCCCCGCCGACGCCTGGCGCGGCCGAGACATCCCCCGCGACAAGGTCCGCCGATGCCGAGGCCCTGAGCTTGTCCGCGCCGTCGGGGAGAATGAAATAGAACGCATCGGCATATCCCGCGGCGACGCGCAGGGTGGAGAGATCCCAGTCCACCACGGCGCGGAAGTCGGCCGCGTAGACGGACAAATAGCGCGGCAGGCTGCCGCTCGCCGGCAGAATCTGGTCCGGCGCGAGAACCTCGATCCCTGCCTTCGCCGCATCGAAGGTATTGGCGAAGCCGAAGAAGCTGTGGGTGCCGCTGACGCCCGTGACGACGATCGTGTCGATGCCGGGACCGCCGAAGACCGCATCCTGGCCGTCGTTCTGCGACCAGATGAAGCGGTCGTCGCCGCGGCCGCCACGAAGTTCATCGCGGCCGGAGCCACCCACCAGGACGTCGGCGCCTGGCCCACCCGTCAACGTATCGTCGCCGCCGAGGCCTTCGAGCACGTTCGCCGGATCGAACCTGTCGGCCTCCAGCCGATCGGGGCCCGGTGTTCCAACAATGGTTGCCACCCACAATCTCCAGGATGTGTTAATTTCCGTCCTAACATCCTTCTGGTACGACGGGACACAATTTTTCGGCTGAACCTCGGCACGATGGCCGCCGGTGACCACCCATTGCCCCCGCGCCCGCGCCGCCCGACATTCCTCCCCAACACACGCGGGAGACCTCCGGAGCCATGGGCAGCATCCTTCGCCCCGAAGCCACGCTGGACGACCGCTGGGAGAAGTCCGGCGACACCCTCTACCTCACCGGCATCCAGGCGCTGGTACGGCTGCCCCTGCTGCGCCACCAGCTCGACCAGGCGCTGGGCTGGAAGACGGGCGGCTACATCAGCGGCTATCGCGGCTCGCCCCTCGGCACCTACGACATGCAGCTTCTCCGGCAGGAGAAGCGGCTGCGCGAGGCGAACATCGTCGTGCGCCCCGCGATCAACGAGGATCTCGCCGCCACCGCCATCTGGGGCACCCAGCAGATCGCGCTCTACGGCAACCAGACCGTCGATGGCGTCTTCGGCATCTGGTACGGCAAGGGTCCCGGCGTCGACCGCAGCGGCGACGCCCTCCGGCATGCCAATTCCGCCGGCACGGCGCCGAAGGGCGGCGTGCTGGCGCTGGCCGGCGACGATCCGTCCTGCAAGTCGTCCACCATCACCTCCGGCTGCGAATACAGCTTCATGGATGTCGAGATCCCCGTGCTCGACCCCGCCGGCGCGCAGGAGGTGCTGGAGTTCGGGCTGAAGGCGATCGACATGTCGCGCTTCGCCGGCCTCTGGGTCGGCATGAAATGCGTCGCCGAGACGATGGACGGCGCCGGCACCGTGCTGGTCGATCCCGCCGCCTATTCGGTGGTGACGCCCGACTTCCAGTTCCCCGCCGACGGCGTGCACATTCGTCTCCGCGACCACGCCATCCCGCAGGAACAGCGCCTGCGCCAGGTGAAGCTGCCGGCGGCGTTGGCCTTCGCGCGGCTGAACAACCTCAACCCCGTGGTGCTGGATGCCGGCACCCGCGCGCGCTTCGGCATCGCCGCCCGCGGCAAGGGCTACGCCACCCTGCGCCAGGCGTTGAAGGATGCCGGCATCACCGACGAGATGGCGCGCATGGCGGGGCTGCGCATCTGGAAGGTCGGCCTGGCCTGGCCGCTCGACCCGATCGCCGCCCGGGAGTTCGCCCGCGGCCTCGAGGAGATCCTGGTCGTCGAGGACCGCCGCCCCGTCATCGAACCCCAGTTGCGCGACGCCCTGTACCATGAGCCGACGCGTCCGCGGATCACCGGCAAGGTCGACGAGCAGGGCCGCCGCCTGCTGTCCGACCTGACGGAACTCGACACGCCCGCCGTGCTGCGCGCGCTCGCCGCCCGCCTGCCCGCCGATCTGCAGACCGACCAGCTCCGCGCCCGCATCGCCGAACTCGACCAGCTTGCGCAGATGCAGGCCGCGCCGATCCACGACCGCACGCCGCACTTCTGCCCAGGCTGCCCGCACAACACCTCGACGCGCGTGCCCGAGGGCAGCCACGCCATGGCCGGCATCGGCTGCCACACGCTGGCGATCTACATGGATCGCAACACCGACCTCTACACGCATATGGGCGCGGAAGGCATGCCCTGGCTCGGCATGGCGCCCTTCGTGTCCGAGCCGCATATGTTCGTGAATATCGGCGACGGCACCTACGCGCATTCCGGGATCATGGCGATCCGCCAGGCGATCGCCGCCAAGGCGACCATGACCTACAAGATCCTGGTCAACAGCGCGGTCGCCATGACCGGCGGCCAGACGCCCGACGGCGAGCTCGGCGTGCCGGAGATCGCGGCCCAGGTGACCGCCGAGGGCGCGACCCGCGTCGTCGTCGTCTCCGACGATCCCGAGCGTCACCAGTCCGACCCGCGCATGCCGAAGGGCATCGCCTACCACCACCGCAGCGAGCTCGATCTCGTGCAGCGCCAGCTGCGGG
This sequence comes from Acetobacteraceae bacterium, assembly GCA_027489135.1. Taxonomy (GTDB): domain Bacteria; phylum Pseudomonadota; class Alphaproteobacteria; order Acetobacterales; family Acetobacteraceae; genus JAIEOP01. The sequence goes on along the minus strand of JAIYAI010000828.1, from coordinate 1,495 downwards.
AGGAGAAGGGCGTCACCGTCCTGATCTACGACCAGCAATGCGCGACCGAGCGCCGCCGCAAGCGCAAGCGCGGCACCCAGGCCGCCGCGATGCGCCGCGTCGCGATCAACCCGCGGGTGTGCGAGGATTGCGGCGACTGCTCCCGCGCCTCCAACTGCATCGCGGTGGAGCCGATCGAGACCGCCTTCGGCCGCAAGCGCGCCATCGACCAGTCCGCCTGCAACCAGGACCAGAGCTGCGTGCAGGGCTTCTGCCCGAGCTTCGTGACGCTCGTCGGCGCCGAGGCGGTGAAGAAGCCCGTCCCGACGCTGGGCGATGCGCTGCCCGAGCCGGTGCGGCCTGACGTGCGGGAAGGCGAGCCCGCCTACAACATCCTCCTCGCCGGCGTCGGCGGGCAGGGCGTGACGGCGCTCTCGGCCATCCTCGGCATGGCGGCGCATCTCGAGAAGCGGCCGGCGCGCGCCGTCGACATGCTCGGGCTCGCGCAGAAGGGCGGCGGCGTCTTCGCGCAGCTGCGCATCGGCCGCGTGGAAGCCGCGCCGGAGACGATCGAGAGCCCGCGCATCGGCATGGGCCAGGCGGATCTCCTCGTCTCCGCCGATCTCGTCGTGGCGCAGGGCCGCACGGCGCGGCCACTGTTGGGCGCGGGCCGCACGGCGGCGGTGCTGAACACCGACCTGCAGCCCACCGCACAGTTCGTGCTGAACACGGAGACGCGCTACGACAGCGCCGGGATGCTCGGCAGCGTGCAGAAGGCCTGCCGGGAGGTCGTGACCGTGCCGGGGATGCAGGTGGTCGAGGAAGCGCTCGGCGACCTGATCTACCTGAATGTCTGGCTGCTCGGCATCGCCTACCAGAAGGGGCTGGTGCCGCTCTCCGCCGAAGCGATCAACCGGGCCCTCGAACTCAACGGCGCGCAGATCGAGCGCAACAAGGCCGCCTTCGCGCTCGGCCGCCAGGCGGCGCTGGCCCCGCCGAGCGTGACGCGGCCGGAGGACGAGACGCTCGACGCGCTGATCGCCCGCCGCGTCGCCGACCTCACCGCCTACCAGAATGCGCGCTACGCGAAGTCCTACAGCGACTTCGTGGCGAAGGTTCGCGCCGCCGAGCAGACCGCGGTGCCGGGCGCCGATCGCCTGACGCGCGCCGTCGCGACCCAGCTCTATCGCCTGATGGCCTACAAGGACGAGTACGAGGTGGCGCGCCTGCACAGCCTGCCCGAGTGGCAGTCCTGGATGGACCAGCACTTCACCGGCACGCAGCGGGTGGAGCTGAACCTCGCCCCGCCCATCCTGGCGAAGATCGACCCGCTGACCGGCCATCCGCGCAAGATGGCCTTCGGCCCCTGGATGCTGAAGGCGATGCGCCTGCTGCGCCACGGCAAGGCGCTGCGCGGCACGTCGCTCGACATCTTCGGGCGCGCCGAGGAACGCCGCACCGAGCGCTCCCTGCCCGGCGAGTTGCGCGCCGGCATCGAGCGCCGGCTGCCGCTGCT
>JAIYAI010000799.1 GCA_027489135.1 Acetobacteraceae bacterium | reverse complement strand
GAGATGGCGTATTTCGAGTGCCTGCACGAGGTGAAGCTGATCGTCGACCTCATCTACGAGGGCGGCATCGCCAACATGAACTACTCGATCTCCAACACCGCCGAGTACGGCGAATACGTCACCGGCCCCCGCATCATCACCGCCGAGACCAAGGCCGAGATGAAGCGCGTGCTCGACGACATCCAGACCGGCAAGTTCGCCCGCGACTGGATGCTGGAGAACCGGGTCAACCAGGCGAGCTTCAAGGCGACCCGTCGCCGCCTCTCAGAGCACCCGATCGAGGAGGTGGGCGAGAAGCTCCGCGCCATGATGCCCTGGATCAAGAAGAACGCCCTGGTCGACAAGGCGAAGAACTGATCCACGCTACGGCGTGACGGGATGGGGGCCGGGCCGCGCGAGCGACCCGGCCCTTTTTCGTGGTGCCTACAGAATGAAGGCAGCCTCGGTCAGCGCGGTGACGCTCGGCAGGTAGATCACCAGTTCGCGGCCCGCATCGCCGTCGAGCTCGCCATAGACGAAGACACCGGTGCTGAAGACGGCCGCCTGAACCCAGAGGTCGCCGATGGCGGGCCCGTCCCGCCCAGGGCCGAGGGCGAGGAAGGTGAAGGGATCGTCCCCGATCCCGCGCAGCACGGTATCGATGCCGGAGACATCGATCCGGTCGCCGCCGCGGAACGAGAAATCCGTGATGACGTCGAAACCCGTCTCCGAATTGCTGTCGGAGGCGAGCGCGAAGACGTATCGGTCGAGGCCGCCGCCGCCGTTGAGGCTGTCCGCCCCGGCGCCGCCGCTCAGCGAATCATTGCCGTCGCCACCGGCGAGCGTGTCATTGCCGGCATTGCCCTGCAGCGAATCGGCGCCAGCGCCGCCCGAGACGGTATCGTTGCCGTCATCGCCACGCAGGATGTCGTCGCCGTCCAGCCCATAGATCCGGTCGTTGCCGGTCCCACCGACCGCGATATCGTTCTCCGTCCCGCCATTGAGCGAGTCGTTGCCGATGCCTCCGTTCAGGCTGTCGGCCCCGGCGCCGCCATGCACCGTATCGTCGCCGTCGTCGCCCACGACCGTATCGGCATCGAGCCCGCCATCGAGGCTGTCATTGCCGGTGCCGCCATTCAGCAGGTCGAGGCCTGCATCGCCGGTCAGTCTGTCGTTGTCCGCGCCGCCGACCAGGATATCGTCGCCGGCATCGCCCTGGATCGTGTCCTTGCCGGCATCGCCGGAGATCACGTCGTTGTCGAGGCCGCCCGAGAGCAGGTCGTCGCCGTCTCCGCCGAAGATGTCGTCGTCGCCGTCCTGGCCATAGGCGGTATCGTTGCCCGTCGACCCGCTGACCGTGTCTGCGCCCGTCCCGCCCAGCACAAGGTCGTTGCCCGTTCCGGCTGCGATGGAGTCGGTGCCATCGCCACCCAGGATGGTATCCGCGTCCGAGCCGCCGCTGATCGAGTCGTTGCCGCCCTCGCCGATGAGGTAGTCCATGCCCGTGTCGCCGAGGATGCTGTCGTTGCCATCCGCGCCCTCGACGGAATCATGACCCGTCCCGGCCTGGACCGTATCGTCGCCCGTGCCGGCATAGACCGTGTCGTTGCCGCCGGCGGCGACGACACTGTCGTTGCCCGCGCCGGCGACCAGCTCGTTGGCCACGTCGTTGCCGCGGATCGAGTCATTGCCCGATCCTGTCGCGGCGTTCTCGATGACGACGCCATTGGCGATGGTGAAGCCGCCGATGATGCCGGCAGCGCGCGAGACATAGCCGCCGGCATTGGCGCCGACCAGCGGCGCCGCGCGCAGGTCGATCGTCACCGAGGTCGTCGCGGTAAAGGCGATGATGCTGTCATTGCCGCCGGTGTCCCAGATGCAGGACCAGCCGGTATTCAGTCCGGTGCCATTGCTCAAGGGCAGGAAATAGGCGTTGGCGCCCGCGTTGTGGGTGGTGTTGGCGCCGTAGATCGCCTGGATGGCTGCGATGTCGAGCGCCATGGGCGTGACCGCCCAGCCATAGGTCCTGTCGCTGTTCGGCGCTGCGTTCCAGCCCCGGTTGTAGGACATGATCGTCCAAACGCCCTGGTTGAGCTGGTTGGTTCCCAGGTCGCCGCTGTCGGTGACACCGGGGAAAAGCTGCTCATCGCCCCCGCCGTCATGCGGATGCGCAAGGCCCAGGCCGTGCCCGATCTCGTGCATCAGCGTGTCGAAGGCGCGGCCGCCCGCGTTCAGGCCGCCGCTGCCCCATTTGTTGACCTGGTAGTTGAACACGCCGGTCAGCGGAAACGGGCCGTCGGCGGGGACGTCATGATAGCCGAAATAGCTGCTGCCCGTCAGTTCGTTCATCTTGGCGTCGCTGACCTTGACGTAGTCGAGGTCCGTGGTGCCGGAGTTCTGCTCCGTGAACGTGATGTTCGCCACGTTGGACCAGGCCTGCAGCGCGAGGCGAAGCTGACCGAGTTCGAAGGCCGTCCAGGCCGGGCCGCTGGCGGTCCCGGAACTGGTATCGGCCGAGGTCACGGGCCGCCAGGTCAGGCTTGCCCCCTGGCCGAGCGAAGGGGCCCAGGAACTTCCCCAGATCAGGGCATCAACATAGATGTTGCCGGTGGGCGAGCCGCTTGTTGCGGTGACGGTAGCCATGGACGTGTCTCCTGCAGCCAAAGCCGGTGTCGGCAGTGGCCGCACCTCGCGAAAGGGAGCGTATCCGGGTCTCACCGGGGGAAACATCACCCAACTGGTCTATCCCGTCTGCGGTACGCCGTGAGACGTCATCCGTAGCCGGCCATCTCCCGCCACTCCGCTTCGGTCAGGGTCCGCACGCCAAGCTCTGCGGCCTTCGTGGCCTTGCTGCCGGCATCGGCGCCGACGACCACGAAGTCGGTCTTCTTCGACACGCTCTTCGTCACTTTCGCCCCCAGCCGCTCGGCGCGGTCCTCGGCCTCCGGCCGGGTCATGGTCTCGAGCGTGCCGGTGAAGACCATGGTCTTGCCGGCAAAGGGGCTGTCGGTCGCGGCGGGGCCGGCGACTTCCTCGGGCGTCACCTCTCCCGCCAGGTCGTCGAGCGCGTCTAGGTTGTGCGGTTCGTCGAAGAAGTCGACGAGCTCCTGCGCGATGGCGGGGCCGATGCCCTGGATCGAGCCCAGCGCCTCCCGCGCCTCGGACCCGATGATGCGGGCATCCAGCATGCCCTGCCGCCATTCGGGCAGCGTGTGGTAGTGCCGTGCCAGCAGCTTGGCGTTCGCCTCCCCGATGCGGCGGATGCCGAGGGCGAAGATGAAGCGATCCAGCGGCACCGTGCGCCGCGCCTCGATCGCGCGCAGCAGGTTGCGGACCGAGAGTTCCCCCCAGCCTTCCAGCGCGGCGAGTTCGCCCTCCCGCGCGTGCAGGCGGAAGATCTCTGCCGGCGAGCGCAGCCAGCCCTTGTCGAAGAGCAGCTGGATGCGCTCGGCGCCCAGCCCCTCGATGTCCATGGCGTTGCGGCGGGTGAAGTGGATCAGCCTTTCCACCGTCTGCGCGGGGCAGGTGAGGCCGCCGGTGCAGCGGCGCACCACGTCGTCGCCGGCGCGCACGGCATGGCTGCCGCAGGCGGGGCAGGTTTGCGGGAAAGCGAAGGGAACGCTGTCGGCGGGGCGCCTGTCCAGCACCACGGAGACGATCTGCGGGATCACGTCGCCGGCGCGCTGCAGTACGACGGTATCGCCGACGCGCACATCCTTGCGCGCGATCTCGTCCTCGTTGTGCAGGGTCGCATGCTGCACGACGACGCCGCCGACATTGACCGGTTCCATGACAGCGCGCGGGGTCAGCGCGCCGGTGCGCCCGACCTGGATCTGGATCTCCAGCAGTCGTGTCGTCGCTTGCTCGGCCGGGAATTTCCAGGCCATGGCCCAGCGCGGCGCACGGCCGACGAAGCCGAGGCGTTCCTGCCAGTCCAACCTGTCCAGCTTGTAGACGGCGCCGTCGATGTCGTAGGCGAGGCCGGCGCGCGCCGCGGCGATCTCCGCCTGGAAGGCGGCGGCGTCGGCCTCCGTGGCCAGCAGGCGGGAGAGCGGGTTCACCTGGAAGCCCCAGTCCGCCAACCGTTCCAGCCAGTGCCAGTGCGTGTCGGTGGGCCGCTCGCTCGTCTCGCCCATCGCATAGGCGAAGAGCTTCAGCGGGCGTTGCGCCGTGATCTTCGGATCGAGCTGCCGCAGGCTGCCGGCGGCGGCGTTGCGCGGATTGGCGAAGACGCGCAGCCCCTTCTCGCCCGCCTCGATGCGCCGCGCCTGCTCCGCGTTGAAGGCGAGGAAGGCGGCCTTCTCCATGAAGACCTCGCCGCGGATCTCGATCCGCGTCGGCGCGCTTCCCTTCAGCCGCAGCGGCAGGTCCTTGAGCGTCCGCAGATTGGCGGTGACGTCCTCGCCGGACGCGCCGTCGCCGCGCGTGCCGCCGCGCACGAAGCGGCCATCCTCATAGAGCAGGTTGATCGAGAGTCCGTCGATCTTCGGCTCGCCGACGAAGCGCAGCGGATCGTCGGAGAGGCCAAGGAAGCGGCGAATGCGCGCGCCGAACTCGGCGAAGTCCTCGTCGCCGAAGGCATTGTCCAGCGACAGCATCGGCATGCCATGGACGAACTTGCCGAAGCCCTCCGTCGCGCCGGCGCCGACGCGGCGGGAGGGGCTGTCGTCGCGGATCAGTTCCGGGAAGCGTCCCTCGATGGCGCGGTTGCGGCGCACCAGCGCGTCGTAGTCGGCGTCGCTGATCTCCGGCGCATCCTCGGCATGGTAGCGCCGGTCGTGATGCGCGATCTCGGCCGCCAGGGCAGCAAGTTCCTCCGCCGCCTCGTCCTGGGTCAGGGCCTCGATCTCGCGGGCGCGCAGGCCGGATGCGCTCATGCCGTGGCCTCCTCCGCCAGTCTCCGCATCGCCGCGCCGTCCAGGAGATGCCCGGTGAAGTGCTCCGCGGCCTCGGCGCCGATGGCGCGGTAGAATTCCGTCGCGTCGTCGTCGCCGTCGTCGACGCCCCACCAGAGGCAGGCCGCGCCGCGCCGTTCCGCCTCCGCCGCCAGCCCCGCCATCAACGCCCGCCCCAGCCCGCGTCGCCGCGCCTGCGGCTCGACGTAGAGGTCGAGCAGCATCATCGCATCCGCCGCGCGCTCGGCATCGTAGATCAGGCCGCCCGTGGCGAAGCCTGCGACGATACCGGCATGCTCCGCCACCAGCAGCACCGCCCGCGGCACCGGACCCAACAGGTCGCGCCGCACGATCGCCGCCGTCATGGGCACGGGTGGCACATGGCCGTCGAGGCTGTTGATGGCATTGATCAGCGCGGCGACGGCGTCGGCATCCTCGGGGCGCGCTGGTCGTGCCACGGCCCGGCTCACGGCGCGGCCGCGGCATCGAAGGCGGCACCACGGAGGTCCCAGCCGACGAGCGGCTCCGGGACGCCGCCCATGGCCCCGTAGAAGGCTTCGGCGGCTGCATTCCCGGGCTTGGCGGTCCACCACACCATCGCGCCGCCACGCTGCCGTGTCGCTGCCGCGACGGCCCGCAGCAGGGTGCGTGCCAGTCCCTGCCGCCGCATCGCGGGCAGCACGTAGAGATCGCCCATGTAGCTGCCGCGCAGCGCCATCGTCGGCGCGTAGCCGGGATGCGCGGTGGCGTAGCCGACGATGCGGCCGTCCCGCTCCGCGACGATGGCGAAGCCGGCGGGATCGTCCGACAGGAAGTCGCGCTCCACCGTGGCCGGCGTGACATGGCCCAACGGTTCGCCATCCTCGCTGTTCAGGGCTGCCGCGAGGGCGGCCATGGCCTCGGCATCCTCCAGGCGGGCAGGGCGGATCACAGCAGGCTCCCCTCCAGCAGGCTGTCGGCGGCGGCGCGCGCGGCTTCCGTCACGCGTTCGCCGGCCAGCATGCGGGCGATCTCCTCGCGCCGCTCGCCCTTGCCGAGGGGCTCCACCACCGTCGCGGCGCGCCCCTGCTTCACGTGCTTCGCCACGCGCATCTGCGCCGTGCCGCGCGCCGCGACCTGCGGGCTGTGCGTGACCACCAGCACCTGCAGCCGCTCGGCGACGCGCGCGAGGCGCTCCCCCACCGCCGCGGCCGTCGCGCCGCCGATGCCGCTGTCGACCTCGTCGAAGATCAGCGTCGGCACCGGCGATCCGCGCGCCAGGACCACCTTCAGCGCCAGCATCAGCCGCGAGAGTTCGCCGCCCGAAGCGATCTTGTCCAATCGCCCCGGCGCCGTGCCGGGATTGGTCGCCACCAGGAAGGTCACGCGGTCCATGCCGTCCGCGGCCCAGGCGCTCTCCTCCTCGCGCGCCGCGACCTCCACGACGAAGCGCGCGCGGTCGAGCTTGAGCGGCGGCAGTTCCTTGCCGATCGCGGCTTCCAGCTTGCCCGCGGCGGTCTTGCGTGCCTCCGACAGCGCGCGGGCGGCGGCGAGGTAGCGGGCGCGGCTCTCGGCCGCCGCCTTCTCCAGCGCCGCGACGCGCCCCGTGCCGGCATCGAGCGCGGCCAGGCGGTCGCGGAGATCGGTCAGCAGCGTGGGCAGGTCCACCAGCGCCACGCCATGCTTGCGGGCGGCGGCACGCAGGCCGAAGAGCCGGTCCTCCACCACCTCCAGGCGACGCGGATCCGGTCCATCCTCCCGCATCAGCCGCTCCAGCAGCGTCTCCGCCTCCGCCACCGCGTCCTGCGCGGCGGCGAGATGCGCGAGGATCGGCGCGATCTCCTCGTTCGGCGGCGGCAGGCGCTCGATGGCGCGGGCGGCGTCGCGCAGCATGCCGCCGGGCCCCGGGTTGCGCCGGTCCCGCGGCTGCAGCGCGGCGAGGGCGGTGGCGATCTGCTCCGCGCGCTTCTCGCCCTGCTGCAGCCGCTGGCGTTCCTGCGCCAGCTGCTCCTCCTCGCCTTCGACGGGGGAGAGGGTGGTCAACTCCTCGACGGCGTGGCGGAGGAACTCCTCGTCGCGCTGCGCGGCGGCGATGGCCTCGCGCGCTTCCTCCAGCGCGCGGACGGCGCCGCGCCAGGCGCGGAAGGCCTCGGCCACCTGGCCGCGCCTGCCCTCCAGCCCACCGAAGGCATCCAGCAGGCCCGCATGCGTCGCGGGGTCCGCCAGGCCCACCTGCTCATGCTGACCCTGCACCTCGACCAGCAGCGCGGCGATGCGGCGCAGCAGCCCCACGGCCACGGGTTGGTCGTTGACGAAGGCGCGGCTGCGGCCGTCGGCTTGCACGACGCGGCGCAGTACGATGGCGCCGCCCTCCTCAGCCTCGATCCCCTGCTCCTCGAGCAGCGCCAGCGCCGGATGCCCGCCGCTGGGTTGGAAGGCGGCGGCGACGGAGGCCTGGGCCTGGCCGGCACGCACCAGCCCCGCCTCGGCGCGCGCACCGAGCGCCAAGCCCAGGCTGTCGAGCAGGATGGACTTGCCGGCGCCGGTCTCGCCGGTCAGCGCGGTCAGGCCCGGCCCGAACTGCAGGTCGAGCCGATCGATCAGGACCACATCGCGGATGGCGAGGGAGGCGAGCATCGGCGATCGATGCTCCTTTCGCTACGTCGGCCGGCCGCCAACGGCGGCTGAACGGCCGAATGGCTGTCGCTGGTCAGGCCGATGGTGCACGGGCACCATGCCCAACGGCGAATGCCAAGCACACGGAGCGTGCGCCGGCGTCCGGGGCATCAAAAAACGCTGTTCCAGGCGCGGCGGAAGAAGCCAGGGCGCTGCTCGTCCGGGCCGGGCGGGGCGTCGGCGACCAGCAGCCCGTAGCTGTCCTGGTACCAGGGATTGCCCGGGAAGTTGTAGCCGAGCACGGAGGCCGAGCGCTTCGCCTCCTCGACCAGCCCGAGCGCCAGGTAGCTTTCCGTCAGGCGGTGCAGCGCCTCCGGCACGTGGTTGGTGGTCTGGTATTCCTCGACCACGCGGCGGTAGCGGTTGATGGCGGCGGCGTAGAGGCGCTGGCGCTGGTAGAAGCGCCCGATGTTCATCTCCTTGCCGGCGAGGTGGTCGCGGCCGAGATCGATCTTCAATCGGGCGTCGCGGGCATAGGCCGTCTCGGGGAAGCGGTTCACCACGTCCTGCAGCGCGACGATGGCCAGTTCGGTGGTGCGCTGGTCGCGCTGGCTGTCGGCGATCTGCTCGTAGAGGCAGAGGGAGCGCAGGTAGTATGCGTAGGCGATGTCGCGATGCGCGGGATGCAGCTGGATGAACCGGTCCAGCGCGCCGATGGCTTCCGGGTAGCGGTTGCGCTGGTAGTCGGCATAGGCCGACATCAGCTTCGCATTGGTCGCCCAGGCGGAATAGGGATGGTCGCGCTCGACCCGGTCGAACAACTCGACGGCCTGGGGAAAGCGCCGCGCCTGCAGGGCTTCCACGCCCGCGGCGTAGAGACCCTCGGGTGAGTCATCCAGCACCGCACTGCTGGTCTGTCGGGATCCGGTGAGGCCGCCGAAGGTGCCGTCCCAGTTGGAGAAACCGGAGCAGCCGGAGCCGAGCAGGGCGACGCCCAGCAGCGCGATCACGGGCAGCGCGGCACGGCGCGATTCGGTCATGCAGAAGGGTCGGCTCACCATGCGCGGGTCTATAGCACGCAGCCCGTTTGGCGACAGGGCGACGTCCGTCGCCCGCCCGCGCGATCAGGCGAGGGCCGGGTAGGCGGCGGCCCGGGCGGGCGCGGTGCTGGCGCCGTCGACGCTGACGCGGAGCGGGGGCAGCAGGCGCCAGGCGGCGGCATCGGCGAAGAGCGCCCGCAGCAGCCGGTTGTTCAGCGCATGGCCGGAGCGATGGCCGGCGAAGCGCGCCTTCAGCGGCGCCCCGGCCAGGGCCAGATCGCCCACCACGTCGAGCAGCTTGTGCCGCACGAACTCATCCGGGCGACGCAGCCCACCCGGGTTCAGCACCACGGCTCCATCCACCACGATGGCGTTGGACAGGCTGCCGCCCTGCGCCAGGCCGATGGCGCGGAGGTGCTCGACCTCGGCGGCCAGGGTGAAGGTGCGGGCATCGGCCAGTTCCCAGCGGAAGCTCTGCGGCGTGACGCGCAGCGACAGGGCCTGGCGGCCGATGGCGGTGTTCGGGAAGTCGATGCTGAGCGTCGCGTCGAGGCCGCTGCCGGAGGCGAGGGGCGAAAGCTCGGCCCAGGCGCCGCCTTCCTCGACACGGACGGTTTGCAGCACCTCGATCGTCTCCGCCGTGCCGTGGCTGGCGGCGGTACCGGCGCAGTCGATCAGGAAGACGAAGGGGGCGGCGGAGCCGTCGAGGATCGGCACCTCGGGCCCGTCGACATCGATGATGGCGTCATCGACGCCGCAGCCGGCCAGCGCCGCCATCACGTGCTCGACCGTGCCGATGCGCACGTCAGGACGGTCCGGCAGGGAGAGGGCGGTGCAGAGCTTCGTGTCGGAGACCAGATCCCATCGCGCCGGGATCTCGATGCCCAGGTCGGTGCGGCGGAAGCGGATGCCGGTGCCGGACAGGGCCGGGCGCAGGGTCAGGCTGGCGCGCCGGCCGCTGTGCACGCCAACACCCACGCAGCTGATCGCGGTCTTCAGCGTGCGGCGGCGTGCCGTATCCAGCGGAATGAAGCCGTCCATATCGAACCCTTCGCTGCCTGCCCCCTTGCGGGAGCCGTGCCCGGAAGAAAGACGTCCGGGTGCCTGTGTGCCAGGAGCGCGGAGAGGGCGCGAGTCACCAGTTATTTCGCAATATTTCGCCGCAAGTCATTGATTTTTTGGGTTTTTTGCAGCGCACGAAATCTTGCGTGTTACGCCCGATGTCATCGGGGATGCCGGACCGGCCCCAGGGCCGGTCCGAGTCGTCAAGGCCGACGCTGTCTCTTACTGGTTGTGCTGGCGGCGCAGGAAGGTCGGGATGTCGAGCCCGATATCGTCCTGCTGCGCCGGGCGCTGCGGTGCCACCGGGCGCGCCGCAGGGGCGGCATGCGGTGCCGGCGGATCAACCCGTGGCGCCACCGGCGCCGGCTGCTCGGCCAGGTTGCGCCGCATCAGGCCGGAGGAGGCCCCGGTGACCCGGCGGAACAGGTTGCCGATGCCGCCGCCGGGGGATGCGGGGACCGGGGGCGGCGCGGCCGGCATGCGCGGCGCGGGCTCCATCGCCACGGGGGCAATGGCGACGGGTTCCGCCACATCCTGCGAGGCCGCGACGAGCACGACCGGCGAGGGCTGCACCGGCGCGGCATCCACCGTGGCGGGGCGCAGCGCGGGTGCGGCGCCGCCGCCACCCATGGCGCGGCGCGGTGCAGGCGCGGGGGCCACGGCGGGGGCTGGCGTGGCGGCGATCACCGGCGCCGGCGTGACCGGCGTGGCGCGGCCGCCGGCGACCACGGTGAGCCCCTCGGGGCGCGCCGGCGCCTCGGCCTGGGCCGGGACGACGGCATCGATGCCGGTGGCGACGACGGAGACGCGGATGCGCCCGTTCATGCTCTCGTCGACGGACGAGCCGAAGATGATGTTGGCGTCCTCGTCCACTTCCTTGCGGATGCGGTTCGCGGCCTCGTCGACCTCGAACAGCGTCATGTCGTGGCCGCCGGTGATGTTGATCAGCACGCCGCGCGCGCCCTGCATCGAGGTGTCCTCGAGCAGCGGGTTGCTGATCGCGGCCTCGGAGGCCTTGATCGCGCGGTCGTCGCCCTCGGCCTCGCCGGTGCCCATCATGGCCTTGCCCATCTCGGCCATGACGGTGCGGATATCCGCGAAGTCGAGGTTCACGACGCCGGGGTTGACCATCAGGTCGGTCACGCCGCGCACGCCCATGTAGAGGACGTTGTCGGCCATCTTGAAGGCCTCGGCGAAGGTCGTCCGCTCATTCGCCAGCCTAAACAGGTTCTGGTTCGGGATGATGATCAGCGTGTCGACCACGCCCTGCAGTTCCTCGATCCCGTTCTCCGCCAGCACGCGGCGCTTCTTGCCCTCGAAGTCGAAGGGCCGGGTCACCACGCCCACCGTCAGCACGCCCCGCTCCCGCGCCATCCGCGCGATCACCGGTGCCGCCCCGGTGCCCGTCCCGCCGCCCATGCCAGCGGTGATGAAGACCATGTGCGCGCCTTCCAGGTGCCGCGCGAGTTCCTCCGTCGCCTCTTCCGCCGCCGCGCGCCCGATCTCCGGCTTCGCGCCGGCGCCGAGGCCCTGGGTCAGGTGCGGGCCGAGCTGCACGCGGCGTTCCGCGCGCGAATGCACCAGCGCCTGGGCATCCGTGTTGGCGACGATGAAGTCCACGCCGTCGAGGCCCATGGCGATCATGTTGTTGACCGCATTGGTGCCGCCACCGCCCACGCCGATCACGGCGATGCGCGGGCTGAAATCCGTGTGCTGCGACACGGGCAGGGTCAGGTTCAGGGTCATGGACGGATGGGCCTCCTGGCGGAACGGTAGGGGCGGGAATCGAGTCGCGTCTCTGTGGCGGAAGGGGCTTGCCCCGATTCGTCCACAGGAAATCCGGATGCGGCGGGCGCCGTGCGTGTCACGACCGCTCCTTGAGCCAGCCGACGAGGCGGCGGAGCAGCCCGCCCTGGCGCTCGAGCCCGGGCTGGATGTCGAGCAGCGGCCGCCCCTCGCCGGCGGCCCAGGCGAGCAGGCCCGCGGGTGCCGCGAAGCCGGGGCCGGAGGCGGTCTCCGGCAGGCCGCGTACGGGGTGCGGGCGGCCGAGGCGCACCTGGCGGTCCAGCACCTGCGCCGCGATCTCCCGCACGCCCATCAGCTGGCTGCCGCCGCCGGTCAGCACCACGCGCCGCCCGGCTTCCTCGCCGAGGCCCGCGGCCTCGATCCGGTCGCGGACCAGCTCGAAGGTCTCCTCGATGCGGGGGCGGATGATGTTGACGATCATCGCGCGCGGGATGCGCGCGATCTGCTCCTCCTCCTCGCCCACCATGGGGACGGGGAGCCATTCCTTGTCGTCCTCTGGCACGGACTGCGTGCCGCCATGCAGGGTCTTCAGCCGCTCGGCATGCGCGATCGGCGTCGAGAGGCCGCGGGCGAGGTCGTTGGTGACGTTCCAGCCGCCGACGGGAAGCTGCGCCGTATGCACCAGGTGACCCTCGTGGAAGACGGCCAGCGAGGTCGCGCCGCCGCCCATGTCGATGACGACGGCACCGAGCTGCTTCTCGTCCTCGACGAGCGTGGCGAGCCCGGAGGCGAAGGGCGCGGAGACCAGCTCCTCCACCTCCAGGTCGCAGCGCATGAGGCAGGCGCCGAGGTTGCGGAGCGAGGCCTGCGCCGCATCGACCATGTGCAGCCGCGCGGTCAGCTGTTCGCAGATCATGCCGCGCGGATCGTCGGCGCCGGGGGTCGCATCGACGGTGAAGCCGAGCGGGAAGGCATGCACCGTCTCCCGCCCGTCCTCGGCGCTGCGGCGGCGGCCCTCGTGCAGGATGGCGCGGAGATCGGGCTCGGTGACGGCGCGGCCGCCGATCTGCCAGGCGATGTGCTGGTGCCGGCTCTCCGGCTGGCCGCAGGAGAGGTTGACGATGACGGAGCCGAGCTGGGTGTCCGCCATCTCCTCCGCCTGGCCGCAGGCGGCGCGGATGGCGCGCTCGGCCTCGGCGAGGTCGATGATGGAGCCCGCCTTGACGCCGCGCGCGCGCTGCCAGCCGAAGCCGAGCACGCGCGGCTCGCCGTCGCTCTCGATGCGGGCGATCAGGCAGACGATCTTGGTCGTGCCGATGTCGAGTACGCCGAAGGTGCCGCTGCGCGCGCCGCGGCGGCGCCGGGCGGGGCCGTTCGGGTCGACGGGGACGGGCAGGCGGGAGAGCTGGTTCATCGACGCGTCTCCAGGGGTGGGGTGCGCATCATCCGCGTCCGCTCCGCGCCCGCTGGGCGTTCGGGTCTGGGGGAGGCTGGTTCGCCTGCTGCGTGCGCAGCACCAGCTTGTCGGGCAGGCGGAGGTCGATGGCCGCGAGGGGGCGGTCCATCAGCGCCTGCTTCTGCTGCAGCTCGGCGAGGCGGGCGAGGGCGGCGGCCTCGTGCCCCTCGGGCAGCAGCACGTCGGTGCCGTTGCGCAGGCGCAGGTTCCACCGGCGCTCGCTGATGCGCACCAGCGCATGCGTGCGGTCCATCACCAGGGGCTGCACTGCCATCAGGTCGATCATGCGGCTGGCCTCGCGCTCGGCGCCGGCGCCGACGACGAGCGGCAGGCGGCCGAACTGGCCGATATTCTCGGTGGCGACGACCTTGCCCTCGCGGTCGATCACGCTGATGCGGCCGTCGCGCTGCCAGAAGGCGAAGGGGCGGCGTTCGGTGATGCGCACGCGGATGGTGCCGTTGAGGTGCCGTTCGACATGCGCCTCGTCGACCCAGGCGATCATCTCGATCCGCTCGCGCGCGGCCTGGGGATCGAAGCCGAGGATCGGGTCGCCGCGGCGCACGCCGATCGCCTCCCGCAGCAGCCCGATCGGCGCGTTGCGGTGGCCTTCCAGCACCACTTCCTGGACGACCAGGCCGGCGCTGGCGCCGATATCCGCAGTGCGGTCCCAGATCGCGGCGATTCGCCCGGCGGGATCGGCGGCCAGCACGCCCACGCCGACCGCCGCCAGCGCGCCGAGCCCGAGCAGCGTCAGCCCCATCGGCTTCAGCAGGTTGCGCCGGCGCCGCAGCCAGAGCCGCAGCGCCGAGGGGCGCTTCGGCGGCTTGCTGGCAACGGCGGCGCGGCCGCGACGGGTGGCGACCTCAGCGGCCATGCGCGGTCTCCTCACCCATGGCACGCATGTTCCACCATCCAGGCGCAGAGCGCGGGGAAGCCGATGCCGACATGCGCTGCCTGCTCCGGCACGAGCGAGGTGCGGGTCATGCCTGGCTGGGTGTTGACCTCCAGCAGGATGACCTGTCCGGGCTCGCCGAAGCTGTCGTCGTAGCGGAAGTCGGAACGCGAGACGCCGCGGCAGCCGAGCGCGTTGTGCGCGGCCACGGCGACTTCCATCGCGCGCTCCGCCGCCAGCGGGTGGATCCGCGCGGGGATGGTGTGGCGGCTGCCGCCATCGGCGTATTTCGCCTCGTAGTCGTAGAAGACGTTGGCGGTGTCGATCTCCGTGACGCCGAGCGGCTTGTCGCCCATGACGGCAACGGTGAGTTCGCGGCCCGGGATGAAGCGCTCCGCCATGATGCGGTCGCCGAAGCGCCAGGTCTGCGCGATTTCCTCGCGGCGGTTGTCGCCCTCGCGCATGATGACGACGCCGACCGAGGAGCCCTCGTTCACGGGCTTCAGGACGTAGGGCCGGGGCAGGGGATCGTGCATGGCCAGTTCCTCGCGGTCGAGGACGTAGCCTTCCGCCACCGGCAGCCCCGCCGCGCGAAACACGGCCTTGGCCGCCTGCTTGTCCATGGCCAGCGCCGAGGCTCGCAGCCCCGAATGCGTGTAGGGGATGCCCATCCAGTCGAGCACGCCCTGGATGCAGCCATCCTCGCCGTAGCGCCCGTGCAGCGCGTTGAAGACGGCATCGGGCTTCGCCGCCTTGAGGGCGGCGATCAGTGCGGCGATGTCCTGACCGACATCGATCGGCGTCACCGCGTAGCCGGCTTCCCGCAGCGCATCGATGCACTGCGCTCCGGAGGCGAGGCTGACCTCGCGCTCGGCGGAGATGCCGCCGTAGAGGACCGCGACCGACTTGCTCATTCCGTCGCCTCCAGCCCGATCCGCTTGATCTCCCACTCCAGCGTCACGCCGCTGTGATCCAGCACCCGTGCGCGCACCTGCTCGCCCAGCGCCTCGAGTTCCGCCGCCGTCGCGCCGCCGGTGTTGATCAGGAAGTTGCAGTGCTTCTCGCTCACCTGCGCGCCGCCGAGCGCGAGGCCGCGGCAGCCGGCGGCGTCGATCAGCTCCCAGGCGCGGTGCCCGGGCGGGTTCTTGAAGGTGGAGCCCCCCGTTCGCGACCGCACCGGCTGCGTCGCCTCCCGCGCCGCGCGGATTTCCGCCATGCGGGCGGCGATGGCGGTGGGATCGCCGGGCCGCGCGTGGAAGCGCGCGCGCACCACCACGGCGGGTGGTGTCGGCAGCGACGCATGGCGATAGGCGAAGTGGAAGGCGGCGGCGGGCAGGCGTTGGATGCCGCGCGGCGTCGCGACCTCGGCCCAGTCGAGCACGTCCTTCACCTCGGTCCCGTAGGCGCCGGCATTCATGGCGACGGCGCCGCCGATAGTGCCCGGGATGCCGCAGAGGAACTCCAGCCCGCCGAGCCGCGCCGCGGCCGCGTGTTCCGCCACCGTGGCATCCAGCGCCGCGGCGCCGGCAACGACGCCGTCCGCCTCGATCTCGACCTTCCCGAAGGCGCCGCCGAGGCGCACCACCACGCCCGGCAGCCCGCCGTCGCGGATGATCAGGTTCGACGCTGCGCCCAGCACGGTCACGGCTGCGCCGGGCGGCAGCCCGTGCAGCAGCGCGACGAGGTCGTCGGCATCCTCCGGCCGCACCAGCCACTCGGCCGGGCCGCCGACGCGGAACCAAGTCGCTGGCGCGAGCGGCGCACCGGCGCGGACGCGGCCGCGGATCGCGGGAATCGCGGTGGTCACCATGCGGCGGCTCATGACGCCGTGCGCCGGATCGGCGTGACCCGGCCCGCGGTCGGCTTCTGCAGGGTGGTGAGCTGCTCCGGCAGCGCATGCGCCCAAGTGGTGATATTGCCGGCGCCGAGGCAGACCACGTAGTCGCCGCTGCGCGCGATGGCGTGCACCATCTCCGCCAGGCTCTCTGGCCCCGGCAGCGGCACGACGCTGCGGTGCCCGCGCGCCCGCAGCCCCTCGACCAGCGCGTCCTTGTCGATGCCCGGAATGGGTTGCTCGCCCGCGGCATAGACATCGGCCACGATGACGGTGCCCGCATCGTTCATGCAGGTGCAGAAATCCTCGAACAGCGATTCGAGGCGCGAATAGCGATGCGGCTGCACCACCGCGACCACGTCCCGCGCGCCGGCCTGGCGGGCCGCCTTCAGCACGGCCGCGATCTCGACCGGGTGGTGGCCGTAGTCGTCGATCACCGTGATGCCGCCTGCCTCCCCGCAATGGGTGAAGCGGCGCTTGACGCCCTTGAAGCCGGCGAGCCCGGTGCGGATCGCGTCCTCGGAGATGTCCATCTCCACGCCGATGGCGATGGCGGCGAGCGCGTTCTGCACGTTGTGGCTGCCCAGCATGGGCAGGCGGAAGGGCTTCATCTTGCGCGCGCGCTTGGTCGCGCGGTCCTGCACCACGACCTCGAAGGTGGCGCCCTTGCGGTCGGTGATCACCTTCTCGGCGCGGACATCGGCCTGCGGGCTGAAGCCGTAGGTGATGATGCGGCGATCGAGCTTCGGGATCATCGCCTGGACCTCCGGGTGGTCCAGGCACAGCACGGCGAAGCCGTAGAAGGGAATGTTGCCGACGAACTGGGCGTAGCCCTCCTTCATCGCCTCCGCCGTGCCCCAGTGGTCCAGGTGCTCGGCGTCCATGTTGGTCACCACGGCGACGACGCTGGGCAGGCGCAGGAAGGACCCGTCGCTCTCGTCCGCCTCCACCACCATCCAGTCGCCCGCGCCCATGCGGGTGTTGGTGCCATAGGCGTTGACGATCCCGCCGTTGATGACCGTGGGGTCGAGGCGCGCGGCCTCCAGCACCGCCGCGACCAGGCTCGTCGTCGTGGTCTTGCCGTGCGTGCCGCCGACGGCGATCGCCCACTTGAGGCGCATCAGCTCGGCCAGCATCTCGGCGCGCCGCACCACCGGCACCAGGCGCTGGCGGGCGGCCTGCACTTCCGGATTGTCGCGCTTCACGGCGGAGGAGACGACGACGACCTGCGCGTCGCCCAGGTTCTCCGCGGCGTGCCCGATCATCACCGGCACCCCGGCCTCGCGCAGCCGCGTGACGTTGTAGCCCTCCGCGATGTCGCTACCCTGCACCTGGTAGCCGAGCGTCGCCAGCACCTCCGCGATGCCGGACATGCCGATGCCGCCGATGCCCACGAAGTGGATGGGGCCGATGTTGAGGGGCAGCGCGCGCATCAGCGGGATTCCTGCGGTTCACCGGCTCGCGCACGGACCAGGTCGAGAATGAGATCGGCGAGGTTCTGTGCCGCCTGCGGCCGCCCCAGCTTCGCGGCAGAGGCCGCGGCGCGCGCCAGCCCCGGCGGATCTCCGAACAGCGCCTCCAGCCGTGCGGCCAGCGCGGCAGAGGTGAATTCCGGCTGCGGCATCACCCAGGCCGCCCCGGCCTCCTCGAGCGCCCGGGCATTGGCGCGCTGGTGGTCGTCGATGGCGATCGGCAGCGGCACGAGGATCGAGGGGCGCCCCGCGCAGGCCAGTTCCGCAAGCGTCCCCGCGCCGGCGCGCGCGACGACGAGATGCGCCGAGGCGAGCCGCCCCGCGACATCGGGGAAGAAGGGCGAAAGCTCCGCCGGCACGCCCGCGGCCTCATAGGCGGTGCGCACGCGGTTCAGGTCCTCGGGCCGGCACTGCTGCGTCACCATCAGGCGCCCACGCAGCGCCTCCGGCAGCGCGGCCACCGCATCCGGCACCACATCCGCGAAGACCCGCGCGCCAAGCGAGCCGCCGAGCACCAGCAGCCGCAGCCCGGCCTCGGTGATCTCCGGATAGAACTGCCCCGCCAGCGCGGCCAGCGCCGGGCGCACGGGGTTGCCGACGACGGCGCTGCGGCACCCTGCCGGCACCCGCGCCGTCGCGGCATAGGACAGCGCGAGGAGATCGGCCCGGGGCGCCAGCATCCGGTTGGCGCGGCCGAGCACCGCGTTCTGCTCGTGCAGCACCGTGACCGGCCGTGCCCGCCCGCCGATGGTTCGGGCCGCGACCAGGGGCGGCACGCTGGCATAGCCGCCGAAGCCCACCACCGCCGCGGCATCGAGCCGCTTCAGCAGCCCCCGCGCTTCCCAGGTGCCGGCGGCCAGCGCCACGGCACCCTGCGCCGCCTTCAGCACGCCGCGTCCCGCGAGGCCCGCGCCGCGGAGGACGAAGCGCTCCGCATTGGCGAAGGCCGGGCTGTCGAAGGCAGCCGAGCGCGCATCCGTCATCAGCGCCACCCGCTCCCCGCGCGCCATCAGCGCCGCGGCCAGCGCCTCGGCGGGGAAGAGGTGGCCACCAGTACCACCCGCTGCGATGACGATGGGACGCACGGCCGGGCCCCTCATCCGCCCGGATCCATAAGCGCCCGGCCCTGCCGCCGACGGGTCAGCGCCAGCAGCATCCCCATGCCCAGCGCGATCGCCAGCACGGACGACCCGCCATAGGAGACGAAGGGCAGCGTCATCCCCTTGGTCGGGATCAGGTGCAGGGTGGAGGCCATGTTGACGAAGGCCTGCAGACCGAACTGCGCCAGCAGCCCCGTCGCGGCCAGGATGACGAAGAGATCCGTCTCCCCCAGCAGCCGCAGCAGGCCACGCACCACGACGAACATGAAGAGCGCCAGGATGACGAGGCAGATGACGAAGCCGAACTCCTCCCCCGCCACGGCGAAGACGAAGTCGGCATGCGCGTCCGGCAGCTGGTTCTTCACCCGCCCCTCGCCGGGCCCGACGCCGAGCAGCCCGCCATGGCCGAAGGCCTCGAGCGACTTGGTGATCTGGAAGGTGTCGCCGGCGGCGGGGTCCAGGAAGCGGTCCACGCGGCTGCGGACATGCGGCAGGATGAAGTAGGCGCTGATCGCCAGCGCGACGCCCGCGGCGCCGATCACCGCGACGAAGATCATGTTCAGCCCGGCTACGAAGATCTGCGCCACGGCGACGCAGACGATGACCATCAGCATGCCGAAATCGGGCTGCATCTTCAGGACGACGGCAATGATGCCGAGCAGCGGGATCAGCGTGGCAGGCCAGAGGAACCGACCGGGCTGGATGAAGACGTTGCGCGGATCCGGCAGGGTGAACCAGCCCCCGGATGCGGGCGGGCGCAGCGCCGCGGCGCGGGCCGAGCAGGCCTTGCCCTCCGCCAGCAGCCAGGCGCAGACCACGGCGAAGCAGGGCTTCAGGAACTCCGAGGGCTGCATGGTGCCGAGGAAGGGCAGCGCCAGCCAGCGCCGCGCGCCCTTGGTCTCGAAGCCCACCACCAGCGTCGCCGCCGTCAGCGCCATCGCGCCGAGGCAGCCCAGTACGGCAAGCCGCCGGACGTCGCGCGGCGAGAGCAGCGACACGATCACCATCAGCGACCCGGCCATGGCCAGGAAGACGATCTGCTTGAGGAAGAGCAACTCGCGCGACTGCGCCCCCATGACGCGCTCCGCCACGGCGGGCGAGGCGGCCAGCATCATCACGTAGCCGAAGCCGATCAGCATCATCAGCGCGGCCAGGGTCCAGCGGTCGACGGTCCACCACCAGCGGCCGAGCACGGAGGTATCGGTGCGGCTGACGCTCATGCTGCGCGCTCCGTGGCGAGGGCCTGGACGAGGGCGCGGAAGCGCTCGCCCCGCTGGTCGTAGCCGGTGAACTGGTCCCAGCTCGCGCAGGCCGGGGAGAGGAGCACGACCGCCGCCGCGCCAGAGCGGGCCTTGGCCGCCGCGGCAGGCACCGCGGCTTCCAGCGTGCCGGCGACCTCGTGCGACACGCCGTGTTCGGCCAGCGTCGCGGCGAATTCGGCTGCGCAGGCGCCGATCAGCACCGCATGGGCGATGCGCGGGAAGAGGTGGGCGAGGGGCGCGATGCCCCCTTCCTTCGCCGTGCCGCCGGCGATCAGCACGACGCGGTCGTAGCTGGCCAGCGCGCGCGCCGTACTGTC
>JAIYAI010000689.1 GCA_027489135.1 Acetobacteraceae bacterium | reverse complement strand
TGGATGACCAGCATGTTCTCCCCGACGTAGAAGCAGTCCACCGGACAGACCTCGACGCAATCCATGTACTTGCACTTGATGCAATTCTCGGTGACGACATAGGTCACGGGCGGGGTCCTCTGCGTGCGGCGCCGATGCCGCTTCCCAAGCGGTTGGCGTGCCCGCCGCGCGGGCGCGGGCGGACGGGATAGAGTTGGACCGGGGCGGCCCGCCCCGCAAGCCATGCAGGACACCGCCGCTGGTATGATCGAGGCGCGTGGCGCCCAGGCCGCAGCGCGGCGCCCGGGCCAGGGTCACTCCCGCGGATGCCGCGCCTTGCGCCGGGCCGCCCGGGCTTCGCGGCGGGCGGCCCGCAGCGCTTCGGCCTCCGCCTGGTCGCGCGACCCGCCGGCTGTCGCGTCTACCGGCCGCCCAGCCCCTCCCAGAACTCCTTCACCTTGGCGAAAAAACCTTCAGCCTCCGGGCTCGTCCTCCCGCCCTTGGAAGCCTCGGCCTCGAACTGCTCCAGCAGCTCGCGCTGCTTCGGTGTCAGGTTCTGCGGCGTCTCGACCGAGACCTGGACGTACATGTCGCCCCGCACCGCGCTGCGCAGCACCGAGAAGCCCTTGCCGCGCAGGCGGAACTGATCGCCGGCCTGGGTGCCGGCCGGGATGGTCACCCGCGCCCGGCCGCCATCGACCGTTGGGACATCGACGCTGCCGCCGAGCGCCGCCTGGGTCATCCGCAGCGGCACCCGGACGAAGATGTTCGAGCCGTCGCGCTGGAACAGCTGGTGCGGCTTGATCCCGACATCGACGTAGAGATCGCCCGCCGGCGCACCACGCAGGCCCGCCTCGCCCTCTCCGGCGAGGCGGATGCGCGTGCCGTCCTCCACCCCCGCGGGCACGGATACCGAGAGGGTGCGCTCCCTTTGCACCCGGCCGGCACCCTGACGGACCTTGCAGGGGTTCTTGATGATACGGCCGGACCCGTTGCAGGTCGGGCACGGGCGCTCGATCAGGAAGAAGCCCTGCTGCGCGCGGACCTTGCCGGCGCCGTTGCAGGTCGGGCAGGTCTGGGCATTGGCGGTGCCGCCCTCCGCGCCCGAGCCGTTGCAGGCCTCGCACTGCACGCTGGTCGGGATGCGGACAGTCTTCTTCGCCCCGGCGAAGGCCTCCTCGAGCGTGATCTCGACATGGGTGCGCAGGTCGGCACCGCGGCCCGAGGCCTCGCGCCGCCGCCGCCCGCCGCCACCGCCGCCACCGAAGCGGCCGAACATCTCCTCGAAGATGTCCTCGAATCCGCCGGCACCGAACCCGCCCTGGCCGCCGAAGCCGCCACCGAAGCCGCCCGGTCCGCCGCCGCCCTGCTCGAACGCGCCGTGGCCGAAGCGGTCGTAGGCCGCGCGCTTCTCGCCGTCCTTCAGGACGTCGTAGGCCTCGTTCACCTCCTTGAACTTGGCCTCGGCAGAGCTGTCCCCCTGGTTCCGGTCGGGGTGATACTTCATCGCAAGGCGCCGGTACGCCTTCTTCAGGTCGTCCTCGGTCGCCTCCCGGGCGACCTCCAGCACTTCATAGTAGTCACGCTTGGCCATGGCCGAGCCTTCGTCCCGAAAGATCCCGGCAGCCGGTCCCCCGGCCTGCCGTCAGGCGCGTGCGGCGCCCGCCGTGACAACACGAAGGCGCCCGGCCCTTGAGAAAGGACCGGGCGCCACCTTCGCCATCCCCGGCGCGACCGGGCCCGAACGCCCGGACCCGGCCTGCGCGGGAGCCGTCCGTCGCATCGGATGCAACGGAAGGGCGGGGATCAGCCCGGCTTCTTCTTGGTGGGATCGACCTCCTCGAAGTCGGCGTCCACCACCTTGTCGTTCGGACGCCCGCCCCCGGGGCCAGTACCCGGGCCAGCACCTGGCCCGGCGCCGTCGGCCGCCGCGGACTCCGCCTGCTGCGACTTGTAGAGCGCCTCGCCCATCTTCATCGCCGCCTGGCTCAGGCGCTCGCCAGCCTGGTTGATCGCCTCGGCGTCCTGGCCCTCCATCGCGGAGCGCGCGGCGGCGAGCGCGGCCTCGACATCGGCCTGCTGCTCGGCCGGGATCTTCGCCTCGTTCTCCTTCAGCGTCTTCTCGCTGGAGTGCACCAGCGCGTCGAGCTGGTTGCGGGCCTCCACCGCCTCGCGCCGCGCCTTGTCGGCGTCCGCGTTGGCCTCGGCCTCCTTGACCATGCGCTCGATGTCGCTGTCCGACAGGCCGGACTTGGCCTGGATGCGGATCTGCTGCTCCTTGTTGGTGGCCTTGTCCTTCGCGCTGACGCTGACGATGCCGTTGGCGTCAATGTCGAAGGTCACCTCCACCTGCGGCACGCCGCGCGGCGCCGGCGGGATCCCCATCAGGTCGAACTGGCCGAGCAGCTTGTTGTCGGCCGCCATCTCGCGCTCGCCCTGGAAGACCTTGATGGTCACGGCGGATTGGTTGTCGTCGGCGGTCGAGAACACCTGGGACTTCTTGGTCGGGATCGTCGTGTTGCGATCGATCAGCCGGGTGAACACGCCGCCCAGCGTCTCGATGCCGAGCGACAGCG
>JAIYAI010000496.1 GCA_027489135.1 Acetobacteraceae bacterium | reverse complement strand
GCCCGGGCGACTTCATCTTCATTCCGCCCTACGTGCCCCACCAGGAGATCAACGCCAGCACGGAGGAGACGCTGCGCTGCGTCCTCGTGCGTTCGGACAACGAGGCGGTGGTGGTCAACCTCGACATCGAGCCGGCGGAGCAGGTGGAGGAAGTCCTCTGGGTGGACCCGATCCACAAGGCGCCGGGGGGCTGACGCCCCGCCGCACCACTCAGGCGATGATCTCGAAGTCGGACGTCGCCAGGGACGCCACGCCGCCGAACTTGGCGATCTTCACCTCCTTGGCGCCGCCGCTGCCATCGGCGTCCCACAGCAGCAGCGACTTGTCCGTGTTGAAGATGAACTGGCCGACGCCGGTGGCGGAGGTCGCCTTGCTGCCGGCCTGAACCACAAGCTGTCCGGCCGCGAGCGCCGCCCCCGCCAGCAGACCCCCGCCGAAGCCTGCCGCGGAGATCTGGACCAGGTCGTCGCCGGCCACGAAGTCCGAGATGTTGTCGCCCGCATCGGCGGGCCCGTTGAACCGGAACAGGTCGCTGCCGGCCTGGCCCTTGAGGCGGTCCCGCCCGGCTCCGCCGATCAGCAGATCCGCACCATCGCCCCCCGTCATGGTATCGGCCCCCCCGCCGCCAAGCAGGGTATCGTTGCCGTCACCACCCAACAGCAGGTCGAGGCCGCCGAGGCCGGACAGGCTGTCATCCCCGTCATCCCCGGTCAGCGCATCGTCGCCGGCATCCGACACCAGGGTGTCGTTGCCCGCGCCGGCGTCGCTGACGATGTCGGCGTCGGTCGGGCCGGTCGTGTTGAAGGTAAGGCTCTCGCCATTCGCGGTGCCGGTGACCTGCAGCGTCGTCAGCCCGGACACCTCGACCGCCGCCGCGCCGAAGGTGGTCAGCGCCAGCACGCCGGTGGTGGCGCCGCCGTCGGCGATGATTCCCTCGAAGCTGTCGAGCTGCGCGGCGGAGAGGCTGACCACATCGGCATCCAGCGCCAGCCGTTCCACCAGGCTGATGACCACGGCGGTGTCGAACACCACCGTGCCGCCGGCCGTCAGCGTGTCCTGGCCGCCGCCGCCCTGGATGGTGGTGTTCGCGCCGACGGCCTCGTTCAGGATGTCGCCGACGGTCAAGAGGTCGTTGTCACCGCCGCCGTCCACGCTGTCGCCGGTGCGGACCGAGATGCTGTCGTTGCCGGCGCCACCGGTGACGGTATCGGCGCCGCCGTCGCTGACGATCCGGTCGTTGCCGGCGCCGCCGATGATCGAATCCGCGCCGTCATTGGTGTTGATGGTGTCGTTGCCCGCGCCGAGGGTAATGTTCATGGCAGTCAGCGGGTTGATCAGGCTGGTGAAGGTCAGGTCGTAGGTACCGGCCGTTGCCGTGACGTTCAGCGTCGTGAGCTGGTCGACCGCGACCTGCGCCGTGCCGCCGGCGATCAGGGTCAGGCTTCCGACGGTCGTGAAGTCGGAGGTGCCGTCGATGGTGGTGAAACCGTCGAGCTGCGCCGTGGTCATCGACGCCGCGCCGAAGGTGTCGTCGAGGGCGAGGATCTCGATGTTCTGAATCAGCACGGCGGCGCCGAAATTCAAGGCGCCGGAACCGCGAGAGAGCGTGTCGATCCCGTCGCCGCCATCCAGGCTGCCGGTGGCGTAGAGGCCGGGGACCTGGATCCGCAGGAAATCGTCGCCCAGGCCGCCGGCCAGGGAATCGCCGTCCGCGCCAAGCAGCACGTCGTTGCCGTCATTGCCTTCCAGGCTGTCGGAGCCGGTATTGGCGCGCAGGGTGTCGTTGCCGGCGCCGCCGCGCAGCGTATCCTGGCCGTCCTCGCCATAGACGAAGTCGTCGCCGTCGCCAGCATCGACGTTGAGATCCGCCGTGGCGGCGCTGTTGAAGATGAGGTTGTCCGCGACCGCGCTGCCGGTCACGTTCAGCAGGGTGATCGTGCCACCGACGCCAACCTGCAGGATGCCGCCGCCGGTGATCACGATGTTGCCCGTGGTCGCGCCCGCGTCGCCGATGATCATGAAGAATTCGGTGAGCTGCGCCGATGTCAGGGTCAGCACGGCGCTGTCGACCGCCAGGTTCTCGATGCCGCTGATCACCACCGCGGCGTCGAGGGTGATGGTCCCCTGCGCCTCGAAGGTATCCGTCCCGTCGCCGCCTTCGATCGTCGCCGGCAGCGTCAGGTTGCCGAAGACGCGGAACAGGTCGTTGCCGATCCCGCCATTGGCGCTGTAGCCGGCGCCGAGGTCGAGCGTGTCGTTGCCATCCCCGCCCGACAGGCTGTCGGCGCCGCTGCCGCCGACCAGGCTGTCATTCCCTCCCTTCCCCAACAGGGTGTCGTTGTCGAGGCCACCGTCCAGGCTGTCATCGCCGCCGCCACCGACAAGGCTGTCATTGCCCGCATTGCCGTCGATGGTGATGTCGGTCAGCGTGGCGCCCGATGTGGTGAAGGCCAGCGTGTCGTTGCCGCTGGAACCGGCGACGGTCAGCGTTGCGAGTTCCGTGACTTCGGTGATCGCCAGGCCGGCGGCGCTGATCACGATGTTCCCCGTGGTCGCCAGACTGTCCCGCGCGATCGTATCGAAATCCGCCAGTTGCGCGGCCGAAAGCGTCAGGGTGGAGGCGTCGAGTTCCAGGATCTCGAAGCCCGACAGCGCGACGCCGACGAGGGAGAGGACGCCGAAGGGGTCGAAGGTGTCGGTATCCGTCCCACCATTGTAGCTGAACGCCCCGGCACGGCCGACGATGCGGTCATCCCCGGTGCCGCCGAAGATCGAATCGAGGCCACCCCCGCCATCGAGCGTGTCATTGCCGCCGCCGCCATTGAGGCTGTCGGCCCCAGCATCCGGCACGGCCCCAATCGGGCGGGTGACGGTGCCGGAGACGTTGCCGGGCTGGATGCTCTCGTTGGCCGCAGTACCGGTGAACGTCGTCATGTCGGTGTCCCCCCATCTGTCGGGAAGATCCCGAGCGGTGCGGGGACGTTAGAACGCCCGCGCAAGCATGAAGAATAGGGAAATCTCAAATTATTGTGTTGATCTATATATTCAAGGCGACTCATGCACGGTGTCCACCCCGCTCCCTCGCGGCACAGGCCGCCCCAGGATCAGGTCCGCCGCCTTCTCCGCGATCATGATCACCGCCGCGTTCGTGTTGCCGCCGATCAGGTCTGGCATCACCGAGGCATCGACCACGCGCAGCGCCCGCGTGCCCCGCACCCGCAGGTCCGCATCGACCACCGCATCCGCGTCCGCACCCATCCGGCAGGTGCCGACCGGGTGGTGCGCGGTGATGCCGGTCGCCGCGATATGGGCGTCGAGCCCCGCATCGGACCAGTCGCCGGGTGCGGCCTCGGCCTCCACGAAGGGGGCGAGCGCGGGCTGGCGCCCCACCTCCCGCGCCAGGCGCAGCCCCGCGCGCAGCGTCCGGCGGTCCTGGTCGGTCGAGAGGAAATTCTGCACCAGGCGCGGCGCGATGGTCGGGTCGGATGCGCCGAGGCTGACCGAGCCCCGGCTTTCGGGATGCAGCAGCACCGCACGCGTGGCGAAGCCATCCACCGCCGGCGGCACGAAGGGGCGCAGCCAGGGGCCAGCGGTCATCGGTGCCGCGACCAGAAAATACTGGATGTCGGGCTGATCGAGCGCCGGCGTCTCCCCGGTGCGGACGAAGCCCATGACGGGCGCCACGAACTCGCTCGCCAGCCCCTTGCCCGCGAGCCAGCAGCGCAGCAGGTCGCGGGCGATGCGGTCGGCCCGCAGCCCCCGCATCACCGGCCCCTGACCGCGCCGCCGGTGCAGTACAGCGGCGGAGATGTGGTCCTGCAGGTTCCGCCCGACCTCCGTCAGCGGCACGCGGCAGGCAATCCCGTGGCGGGCGAGATGCGCCGGGTCGCCGATGCCGGACAGCAGCAGCAGATGCGGGGAGTTAACCGCGCCGCCGGCGAGGACCACCTCGGCCTCCGCCCAGGCCGTGCGCTGCGCGCTGCCGCGGCGGTATTCGACACCGACGGCGCGGTCGCCGCGGAACACCACCCGCGTCGCCAGCGCACCGGTCAGCACGGTCAAGCGGCCCCCTGCGCGGTCGAGCGCGGGGCGCAGATAGGCGTCCGCCGCGCTGCAGCGGCGGCCGTCGCGCACCGTCATCTGCCAGGTGCCGAAGCCCTCATGCACCGCGCCGTTGTAGTCCTCGGTCAGCGCGTGACCCGCTTCCCGCGCGGCGGCGAGGAAGGCCAGGCCCAGCGGATCGGGCAGGCGGCAGAAGCGCGTCGCCAGTGGGCCGTCGGCGCCACGGTACGGGTCGGCGCCGCCCTCCCAGGATTCCTGGCGGCGGAAATAGGGAAGCACCTCGGCGAAGGACCAGCCCGGCAGGCCCATCGCCGCCCAGCGGTCGTAGTCGGCGGCGCAGCCCCGCACATAAGCCATGGCGTTGGTCGAGGAGGAGCCGCCGATCACCCGGCCGCGCGCGAATTCCACGCGGCGCCCGCCCATCGCCGGCTCGGGCTCGGTCCAATAGCCCCAGTCGCAGACCTGGCGGAGGAAGATGTGCGGCCAGGCCAGCGGGATGCGGAGGCGGGGATCGCGGTCCCAGCCCCCGGCCTCCAGCAGCAGGACCCGCGTGGCGGGGTCCTCGGTCAGGCGGGCGGCAAAGGTGCAGCCGGCGGAGCCCGCCCCCACGATGACATGGGTGTAGCCCCGCCCGGCCGCCACGGTCAGTCGACCGCGACCTCGCTGGTCCAGCCATGCGGATCGTTGGAGCGCCCGTACTGGATGCCGGTGATGGTGTCGTAGAGCTTCTGCGTCAGCTCGCCGGTCTGGCCGCCATTGATCAGGATGTCCTCGCCCTTGTAGCCGAGGGTGCCGACCGGGGAGACGACGGCGGCGGTGCCTGTCCCCCACATCTCCTTCAGCGTGCCGTTGCGGCCGGCGGCCATCACCTCGTCGATGGTGATCGGCCGCTCGCTGACCGTCAGGCCCCAGTCCCGCATCAGCTGCAGGGCGGAGGCGCGGGTGACGCCGTCCAGGATGGTGCCGGCGAGCGGCGGCGTGATCACCTCGTCGCCGATGCGGACCATGATGTTCATGGTGCCGACCTCGTCGAGGTATTTGC
Organism: Acetobacteraceae bacterium; assembly: GCA_027489135.1. Lineage (GTDB taxonomy): Bacteria > Pseudomonadota > Alphaproteobacteria > Acetobacterales > Acetobacteraceae > JAIEOP01. Next base: position 4,338 of record JAIYAI010000496.1, on the reverse strand, counting down.
GGTGAACACCGTCCAGATACAGCACCTGCGTGTAGCCGGCCGCCGCCGCGTCGCGCTGACCGGCGAGCGACTGCGCGTAGTTGGCCGCCGTCTTGGCCTCGCCGGTGCCGCCGCGCACGGCCCGCACATGCTGGTCGGAGGCCAGGATGCGGACCGGCTTCACGCCTTCCTTGTAGTAGCTGCCCACGGGCGAGAGGATCAGGAAGTAGAGGTAGCTATCCGCCGGATGCACGCCGAGGAAGACGTCGGTCGCAATGATGGTGGGCCGCAGGTACAGCGACGTGCCGGGCTTGCGGGGCACCCAGTCATGCTCGACGCCGACCAGCGCCTCGAAGCTGCGACGGATCAGGTCGACGGGCAGTTCCGGCATGCACATGAGGCCGGCGGAGCGGTTGAAGCGCTCGGCATGGCGCTGCGCACGGAACAGGCGGATGCGCCCATCGGGTCCGCGGAAGGCCTTCAGCCCGTCGAAGATCGCCTGGCCGTAGTGCAGCACGGTCGTCGCGGGATCGAGCGAGAGCGGGCCATAGGGCTCGATGCGCGGGGAGTGCCAGCCGCGCCCGGCATCGTAGTTCATCAGGAACATGTGGTCCGTCAGGACCTTGCCGAAGGACAGCGTATCGTCCGCCGGCTTCTCCTTCGGTGTCGTGGTGCGGGTGATGGGGAATTCGCCGGTGCTCATCTGACGCCGCCTTCTTTCCTGGCTGCTGCGTTTCCGGGGCGCGGTATAGCGCGGGATCGGGGGAGTGGGACAGACTGGCTGACGTAGTGGGTTCCGGGAGGGGAGCCCCCCGCGACGGCCGGGGAGACTTGGGTGGGATAGGAGGGTGCCATTGCGTCCAGGCACCCCCATCCCGGCCCTCCCCCGCCAGCGGGAGAGGGAGCCTATTCCGCCGCCAGCTTCACGCCCTCGGCGGCGGCCAGCTTCAGCATCCCGTCCCGGGTCTGCGGCAGCTTGCGTCCGAGAATCTGCTCGGCGACCTGCGTGCGCAGCACCTGCGCCGTGCCGCCGGCGATGGCGAACATCCGCGCGTCGCGGACATGACGCTCCATCGGGTTCTCGCGGCTGTAGCCTGCGGCACCCCAGACCTGCAGCGCATTGTTGGTGACCTCGATCGCCGTATCGGCGGCCAGCACCTTGGCCTGGGCGGCGGCCAGGCGATCCGGGAAGCCGGCAGGTCCGGCACTGCGCGCCGCGCGCCAGACCAGGGCACGGGCCGCCTCCAGCTTGATCGACATGTCGGCCAGCATCCAGTGCAGCCCCTGGAACTCCGCGATGGGCCGACCGAACTGCCGGCGCTGCTGGGCAAAGGCCATGGCATGGTCATAGGCACCGGCAGCAATCCCGAGCGCCGCCGTCGCGGCGCCAACGCGCTGGCCGTTATAGGCATCCATCAGCCGCCCGAAGCCACGCGCGAAGCCGCCGGGCGGCCGCAGCACCATCGCATCGGGCACCTCGAGGCCCTGCAGTCGTATTTCGGCTTCCGGCATTCCCTTGAGGCCCATCGAGGGGATCCGCCTATGGACGTTCAGGCCCTTCGGGTCGCCCTCGCCGGTCCGGACGGCGATGAAGCCGCCGATACCGATCTCCTTTCCCTCCTCGACGGCACGCGCGAAGATCAGGTGCAGGCGGGACACGCCACCACCCGTGATCCAGTGCTTCACGCCGTCGATCACCCAGGTGTCGCCCCGGCGCACAGCCCGGGTGGTCATCTCCGACGCGGCGGACCCGGCCTCGGGCTCGGTGATCAGGATGGCGGGCTTATCGCCAGTCAACACCAGGTCGGCAGCGATGCGCTTCTGCTCCGGGGTGCCATAGGCCATGATGGCCCCGATCGCGCCCATATTGGCCTCGACGGCGATGCGCCCACACACGGCACAGGCCTTGGCGAACTCCTCGATGACGAGCACCGCGTCGAAATAGGAGAGGCCAGCCCCGCCCCACTCCTTCGGCACCGTCATCCCCATGAAACCGGCCTCGGTCATGCGGCGAACCATGGGCCAGGGATACTGCTCGGTGCGGTCGGTCTCGGCGGCCTGGGCGGCGGCTTCCCGCGCAACCTCGCGGGCGCGGTCCCGCAACCTCGCCTGTTCCGTCGTCAGACCGTCCATGTCCGATGTCTCCTCTCGGACCATGCGAGTTAGCACGTCCGCCGGGACGGGCAATGCGGCGGGCGCTGTTGCCCCGGAATCCGACCTTCGCCGACGGCCCGGCGCCCTTCCGGCCGGGCCGCTGCCGCTCGTCCTGCGTCGCCCGCTTGCCCGCCGCGCATGCCGGCAGTGCCGCCCTACGCCGCTGGCAAAGCATCAGCCGCCCGCCACCGCCTCGGCGATTGCCGGCGCAAGGCCGCGGAACTCCGCCGCGCGAGGGCTTCTCGGCCGCCAGGCCAGCGCGAGCATGCGGCCCGGCGGCGCCTCGCCCGGCGTCGCGGCCTCGACTGGTCGGACCGCGACCGGCGCTCCGGCCAGCACCCCGGCCTCCACGGCGATGCGCGGAAGCAGCGTCACGCCGAGGCCGCCAGCGACCATCTGCACCAGCGTATGCAGGGACGTCGCGGCGAAATCGTCCTCGCCGGTCGTCATGGCACGGGGCAACCCGCAGGCATCAAGCGCATGCTGCCGCAGGCAATGCCCGTCCTCCAGCAGCAGCAGCCGCTCGGCGCCGAGGGCCGCGACCGGCACGCGGTCCCGTGCCGCGAGCCGGTGGTCCGCCGGCAGGGCTGCGAGGAAGGGATCGGTGGCGACCGGCCAGGTCTCCGCCTCGCCGCATGCGCAGGGCAGGGCGAGCAGCAGCAGGTCGAGGCGTCCCGCTTCAAGCTGGGTCACCAGCCGCTCCGTCTGGTCCTCACGCAGCCATAGCCGGAGGCGCGGAAAGGCCTGACGGAGGATCGGCATCAGCCGCGGCAGCAGGAAGGGTCCGATACTCGGGATCACCCCGAAGCGCAGCGGACCGGACAGCGGATCCCGCGCCGCCGCCACCGTCTCCGTCACCGCTTCGAGGGCGGCCAGCGCTGTCCGCGCACGCTTGACCACCTCCATCCCGAGCGGCGTGAAGATGGGCCGCTTGGTCGGCACGCCACGTTCCAGCAGATGGGCGTCGAGCTGACGTTCGAGCGCGATGATCCCAGCCGAGAGGGTCGACTGCGTCACCGCCGTCGCGGCGGCGGCGCGGCCGAAATGGCCGTGGTCGGCCAGCGCCGTGAGGTATCGGAGCTGCTGCGGCGAGGGAACCGGAATCATGAAGCCGTTCGATCAAAATGAAAGAAACAATCCACTAGCACCCTCGCGTCGGCCGTGCGATATGCGGCCCCGCGCGGTCGACCGTGGCGCTCCGGGCCACGGCGTGCCAAGCCCGGCATTGCGGCCGGCATATCATTGCCGGGGTGCGGTCTGCAGGACGCTGCAAGAGCCGACCCGACTGCACCTGGCCCAGCTTTCGGGAGGATTCGTGCCGTCACCTGCGACCAGCCCATGCGCGGCACAGCGATGATCGCCGCGGTCCGCGGCGGGCGCGCTGCCGATTGTGTGGTGGGCAGCAGGTTCGGCCGATCTGAATCGCCCTGGATCGCGCGGCATCCCGGCCTGGGGGTGCCGCAAGGGCGCGGGGCCGACGCGGCGGGCGCGCTCCGAACCGAACCAACTTGGCGGCACGCGCCGCGGCAGGCGGCGTCGCCACGGCGCGCCGCTGCGCCGTTGCGGAGCCGCCCCTGACGACGGCGCCACACGGCCCGTCGCCCATCACCAGCGAGAGGAATGGAGAGCACAATGGACGGAACGAGTGGCGCGAGCGGGGGCAAGTGCCCTGTGATGCACGGCACGCCCGTGGCGGTGCGCTTCACGACGCGCGGTAACCGCGACTGGTGGCCGAACCAGCTCAACCTGAAGATCCTGAGCCAGCATTCGGCCAAGACCAACCCGATGGGCAGCGGCTTCAGCTACGCCGAGGCGTTCAAGACGCTCGACCTCGCCGCGCTGAAGAAGGACATCATCGCGCTGATGACGGTCAGCCAGGAGTGGTGGCCGGCCGATTACGGGCATTACGGCCCGCTCTTCATCCGCATGGCCTGGCACGCCGCCGGCACCTACCGCACCGCTGACGGCCGTGGCGGCGCATCGAACGGTGCGCACCGCTTCGCGCCGGAGAATTCCTGGCCCGACAACGGCAATCTCGACAAGGCGCGCCGGCTGCTGTGGCCGATCAAGCAGAAGTACGGCAACAAGATCTCCTGGGCCGACCTCTTCATCCTGACCGGCAACTGCGCGATCGAGTCCATGGGCCTGAAGCCCTTCGGCTTCGGCGGCGGCCGCGAGGACATCTACGAGCCCGAGGACGACATC
>JAIYAI010000211.1 GCA_027489135.1 Acetobacteraceae bacterium | reverse complement strand
GGAGGAGACGGCGCGGCTTGGCGATGGCCAGACGCTGCCGGGCGACGTCGCCTTCCGCCTCTACGACACCTACGGCTTCCCCCTCGACCTCACGCAGGACGCGCTGCGGGGCGAGGGCCGCGCCGTCGACACCGCCGGCTTCGAGGCGGCGATGGCCGAACAGAAGAAGCGCGCCCGCGCCGCCTGGGCCGGATCGGGCGAGGCCGCCACCGACGCCGTCTGGTTCGACCTGCGCGAGAAGGTCGGCGCCTCCGAGTTCCTCGGCTACTCGACCGAGACGGCGGAGGGCGAGATCCTCGCCATCGTGCATGACGGCAAGCCCGTGGACAGCGCCCCCGTCGGCGCCGAGGTCGCGGTCGTCCTCAACCAGACCCCCTTCTACGGCGAGAGCGGCGGCCAGGTCGGCGATACCGGCCTGATCTCCGCCGGCGAGGCCTGCCGCATCGTGGTCCGCGACACCCAGAAGAAGCTGGGCGACGTCTTCGTCCATCTCGGCGTGGTGGCGCATGGCGAGGCGAAGGTCGGCCTCGCCGTACAGGCCGAGGTGGATCACGCGCGCCGGTCCGACATCCGCGCACACCACAGCGCGACGCATCTTCTGCATGAGGCGCTGCGGCGGCGGCTTGGCACCCATGTCGCGCAGAAGGGCTCGCTGAACGCGCCCGATCGCCTGCGCTTCGACGTCAGCCAGCCGACGCCGATGACGGCCGAGGACCTCGCCTGGGTCGAGGAGGAGGTGAATGCCCGCATCCGCCAGAATGCCGAGGTCACGACGCGCCTGATGACGCCGGACCAGGCGGTGGAAGCGGGCGCGATGGCGCTGTTCGGCGAGAAGTACGGCGAGGAGGTGCGGGTCGTCGGCATGGGCCTCGACCCGGCGGCGACCGAGAAGCATGGCATCTACTCGCTGGAACTCTGCGGTGGCACGCATGTGCGGCGCACCGGCGATATCGGCCTGTTCAAGATCGTCTCCGAGGGCGCGGTCAGTGCCGGCGTCCGCCGCGTCGAGGCCGTGACCGGCAGCGCCGCGCTGCGGCTGATCGAGACCGCGGAGCAGCGGCTGGAGGAGGCCGCGGCCGCGCTGAAGGTGCCGCCGGCCGACGTGCCCGCGCGCATCGCCGCCCTGCTGGAGGAACGCCGCAAGCTGGAGCGCGAGGTCTCCGACCTGCGCAAGAAGCTGGCCACCGGCGGCGCCGCGGCGGAGGTCGAGACCGTGGCCGGCCTCCGCCTCGCGCTGCGCGACGTGGGCGAGGTGCCGGCGCGCGACCTCAAGGGGCTCGCCGAGGCGATCCTGAAGGGTGACACCGCCGATATCGTGGCGCTCGTCAGCACCGCCGAAGGCAAGGCGAGCATCGTCGTGGCGCTGGGCGAGGGCGCGAAGGGCAAGGCGGATGCCGTCGCCCTGGTGCGCGCCGCCAGCGCCGCGGTCGGCGGCAAGGGCGGCGGCGGCCGCCCGGAGATGGCGCAGGCCGGTGGCCCGGATGGCGGCAAGTCCGCCGAGGCGCTGGCCGCGATCCGCGAGACCATGGCGCACGGGGTCGCCGCGTGATGCGTGCCACGGCCCTCCTGCTCGCCTTCGGGCTGCTGGCCGCGCCCGCGGCGGCGCAGGAGGTGCAGCTGACCGCCGCGCGGCCCGGCACGGCGCAGCCGGTGCAGATCTGGGCCAGCCATGCCGACGGCAACTGGAACATCCGCATCGCCGACGCCACGGGGAGGGAGCGCCAGCGCTTCGTCGTGCAGAGCGAGGTGACGGAGACCGCGCCCTGGGTCGGCGACGCCGATGGCGACGGGGCGGGCGACCTCTTCGTGCCGGTGATTACCGGCAACGCCAACACCTCCTACCAGCTCTGGACCATGGATCCGCGCCAGGGGCAGTTCCGGTCGGTGGGCGAGGTCGGCGGGCTGGAATTCGCGCGCGATGCCGGCTGACTCGTCGTGCAGGGCCGCAACGGCTGCTGCGCCGTGACGCAGACCTTCTACAGCTTCCAGCGCGGCGGCGCCGCGATGCGCGAGGCCTTCACCATCGAGCGCACGCTGCGCCCCGATGGCCGCGTGCAGCGCTGCGCCGGCAGCCGCGGCGCGCCGCCCGACGTGGTGCGCCCGTTCTGCAACGCCTCGACCGAGGGCTGGCCGCCGGGGGTCATCCCGCTGCGCTGAGCTGTCCCGCGGGGAACAGTTGCCACCACCCCTGCGGTCATAGGGTTCCGCCTGTCGCAACGACAGTGCGGAGCCCTCCGATGCCCTTCACCTTTGCCCGCTACCTGGACCCGATGATCCAGGCCCCGACGATCCAGAGCACGATCGTCGCCAGCCTGCTCAGCCTGCCTCTGCTCGATCCCTCGCGCGACGCGTCCGGCGGTGAGGTGCTGCGCGTCATGCGCGACTGGAACTGGATGACCTGGAAATGCCAGGCGCGGGACCTGGTCTTCATCCGCCGCTTCAAGCTCAAGCCGGACGGCAAGAACCCGGTGGGCAAGCTCTGGATCGGCATCGAGCTCAACATGCAGGCCTACCGGATCACCTGCGAAGGGCTGACGGGGCAGGCGCTGATCGCCTTCCAGAAGCAGCTCACCACCCAGGGCCTCAGCGTCAAGCATGTGGAGTTCGGCCCGAACCAGTGCTGCCGCGTGCGCTCCATCGTGAAGAGCGCCTGGGCGGCACGCGCGCCCTCGCGCCTCGCGCGGGTGGAGGAGAACGACGTCCCGCCGCCGCGCCCGATGGGCAACGAGCTCTACTGGAACGACAGCGCCCTCGTGCTCGATACCAGTGTCGACTCCCAGGAGGAACTGGTGGAGCAGCAGCAGGAGGCGGTCCAGCCGTTCAATTACGTCTGAGACGAAGCTACCGCTCCCGCCATACCGGCCGGCGCGTCGGAGGCAGAGGCGTGGCTGGCTGTCCCATGCGGATCTGCCAGTCCGGGGGGCGCGGTAAGGGAATCTCCGCTCCTGCCGTGACACAAGCGCGTGATGGTCGAACTCCTCGGCATCCTGCTGGCGCTGCTGATTCTTGGTGGCGGGGTAATGGTCGCCCGTGGCTGGCGCGCGCTGCGGCGGCGGCTGGCCCCGGCGGCGGGCACGCCGCTGCGCCTGTCCCACGCCATCCGCCGGCGCCAGGCCGCGCGGATCGAGGGGATGGAGGCCGAGCTGGCCCGCACCCGCCGGCTGCTGCGCGCGGCGGAGCGGGAGCGCGACGCGCTGCGCGCCGGCGCCGCCGTGCCGGAAAGCCGCTTCCATCGCGCCAAGCGGGCCGTCGCGCTGCATTTCCATCCGGACCGCCTGCGCGCGCATCCCGAAGGCCGGGTGCGGCGGCGGATCTTCCAGGAATTCTGGCCCGTGCTGCAGAGGATCGAGCGAAGCTGAGTGGCCCATCGCTTGCTCCGAGGCCGCCATGCCCCGCCTGCTCGTCCACCGCATCGCCATGGCCCATCCCGGCGACGTCTCCGCCATCGCCGCGCTGCTGGATGCCGGCACCCTCACGC
>JAIYAI010000243.1 GCA_027489135.1 Acetobacteraceae bacterium | reverse complement strand
ATCGCTTCAAGACGAACGCGATCCTGCAGAGTGACCGAGACGACGATGCCTGTTCTCATCCAGAAAGCTTGCAGCAGTCTACCCGTTCAGGGAATCCTCTGAATGGGGCAGTCCACTAGGAACGGTCCTCGACACGGTGGAAAACTTCCTTCACCGCCACTTCGTGCTCCATCCAGCAGCGCCGGCAGTCAAAGCAGCGACGCCGCCTCGGCGACGAGATCAGTAGGCGCCCTAAACCTGAACTTGAGCACCTCCGGTATCGACGGCACATTCGGCCGGACGAATCTTTCGGGGGGCCACTTTCCGGTCACCTATTGGGCAAGCGCATCATTCGGGTTGAACGAACCCGCCCCCATCCACCCAACACCGTCAATCACCCGCAGGTCCAGGGTGCGCTGTACCCTGGCGGGGGGTCGAGGGGGCGAGGAGCCCCCCCGCGGAGCGCGAGGCAGAGCCTCGCACCAGAGGCCCCTACCTTGGCACCACCCTGAACCCCACTGCCCGATCCGGCTGCGTCGTAACCCGCCCCAGCGGCATCACCTTGCCATCCCCGTCGAACCCCAGCCTGACGTCCCGCAGCAGCCGCGCCAGCACCAGCACCCCCTCCGCCAGCGCGAAGCGCGCGCCGACGCAGATGCGCGGCCCCGCGCCGAAGGGCATGTAGGCGAAGCGGTCCGGCGCCGGCGCGTCCGGCAGGAAGCGCGCGGGGTCGAAGGCCTCGGGGTCGGTCCAAAGGGTACGGTGCCGGTGCAGCACCCAGGGCGCCATGCTGATCAGCGCGCCGGGTTCCACCGGCGTCTCCACCCCCGGCAGCCGGTCGGCTTCCCTTGCCATGCGCACGATCAGGTAGGCGGGGGGATAGAGGCGCATCGTCTCCTCCAGATGCGCCCGGGTCTGCGGCAACTGGGCGAAGGCGTTGGCGGCATTGCCGGGGGAGAGGTCGACGCCGGCGGCCTCCTGCGCGATGCGGTCCTGCTGCTCGGGGAAGAGCACCGCCAGGTAGCAGGACCAGAACAGCGCGACGGCGGTGGTCTCGTGCCCCGCCAGGATCAGGGTGGAGATCTCGTCGCGCAGCTGGTCGCGGGAGAAGCCCTCCCCCGTCTCCGGGTCGCGGGCGGCGATGACCTCGTCCATGAAGCGGCGCCAGAGCGGCTCGAACCGCCGCCGGCCGAGATCGGCGGGGGAGGGGATGCCGGGCGGCAGCAGCATGTCGAGCGCGCGGACGGGGGAGTGCTGCTCCGCGTAGCGGTGCATCAGCGTGCGCAGCCGGTCGCCGAAGGCGTCCATCTCCAGCGAGAACATGGACCGCCCGGCGATGGTCAGCGTCACCTGGCGGAGGAAGGCGTGCATGTCGAGGCTGTGCGGGCCGCGGGCGGTGGCCGCGGCGATGGCCTCGTCGGCGGCGGTGGCGATGTGGCCGCAGAGCATGGGCATGACGCGGGGCCCGAAGGCCGGGGCGATGGTGCGGCGCTGGAGTTTCCAGGGCCCGCCCTCGGCCAGCAGCAGGCCGTCGCCCAGGATGGGGCGCAGGACGCGGCGGGTGATGGGGGAGCGGACGTAGTTCTCGTGCGCGTCCAGCAGCACGTGGCGGATCGCGGCCGGGCTGTTCAGCATGATGCGCTGGCGGCCGAGCAGGCGGCCGGTCAGCACGGGCTGTTCGAAGGCCGTGGGGCCCCACATCTCCAGCGGGTTGCGCCGCAGGGTGCGGATCGCCTGCAGGGTGGAGGGCCGCTTCGCCGGCATGGGCGGGCGGGGCAGGACGGGCCCAGGGGCGGGCGCGGCGAGGGTCGCGGACATGCCGACTAGGTAGGGTGCCGGGGGCCCCGGTTCTACTTCGTTCCGAACAGCCGGTCGCCGGCATCGCCGAGGCCCGGGCGGATATAGGCGTTCTCGTCGAGGCCGCGGTCGAGGCCGCAGGTGAAGACGGGCACCTCCGGGTGGGCCTCGGCCATGACGGCGACGCCCTCGGGCGCGGCGACGAGGCAGGCGAAGCGGATCTGCGTGGCGCCGGCCTGCTGCACGCGCTCCACCGCCGCCACGGCGGAATGGCCGGTGGCGAGCATGGGGTCGACCACGATGACCAGGCGGTCGGCGATGTCGTCGGGGAGCTTCAGGTAGTACTCGACCGGCACGAGGGTGGCGTGGTCGCGGTACATGCCGACATGGCCGACGCGGGCGGAGGGGACGAGGTCCAGCATGCCGTCCAGCAGGCCGTTGCCGGCGCGGAGGACGGAGACGAAGCAGAGCTTCTTGCCGGCGATGGTCTCGCCATCCATCGCCTCCAGCGGCGTCTCGATCGGCGTCTTCTCCAGCGGCAGGTCGCGCGTGACCTCGTAGCCGAGGAGGAGGCCGACCTCCCGCGCCAGGCGCCGGAAGCCGCCGGTGGAGGTCTCCTTCCGCCGCATGAGGGTGAGCTTGTGACGGACCAGCGGGTGGTCGAGGACGGTCAGGTGCGGCACGGGTCAAAGTCCTTCAGAAGACGGTGCCGTCGCTGATGACGGTCAGGGGCGGCCCGCCATCGGCGCGGCGTTCGGCGGCGATGCGCCGGCCGGCGGCCCAGGTGCCGCCCTCCAGGATGCGCGCCAGCGGCAGGTCGGGGCGGTCCAGCATGGCCCGCACGCGGTCGGCGACGCGGTCGATCAGCGCGACCGTCAGCGCCCGCCATTCGACGATCACCGGGTGGTCCACCGCCAGCGGCGCGGCGGCGAGGCCGGGGTCGCGCAGCGCGATCAGCCCGGTGTCCAGCAGCAGGCCGCCGTTGCGGTATTCCGGCAGGCCGGTCAGCGCGTCGATCTCCTCGACCGCGATGCCCGCATCCTCGAAAACCTCGATCAGCGAATAGGTCAGCCACTGCGACAGCTTGTGGAAGGGCATGATGCCGTCCGGCGTCACGCGCGGATGTGGCCAGGCGTCGCCGAGCGGGATGCCGTGCAGCGTCGTCCGCCCTGGCCAGACCGGCACCAGCGCCTCGATCACGGCGGAGAGGATGTCGGCCGCGGTCAGGCGGCCGAAGCCGGCCAGGTAGTCGAACAGCCCGCCGAGGCGGCCGCCGAAGAGGTCGGGCCGCATGGCGATGGCGCTGCCGAGCCGCCGCATCAGCGCAGCCCGCCCCTCCAGCCCCTCCAGCGGGTTCGCCGGCGTGACCTGGAAGGCATGGCCGAGGATCGCCGCATCGAAGCGTGCCAGCCCCTCGGCGTCGGCGCGCAGCGGCCGCGCCGGATCGCCGGAGAAGAGGCCGGCGCAGAAGGCGTGCAGGCTGGCCACCGCCAGGCCCTCGGAGCGGCCATAGGCCACCCCCTCCTCCACGAAGCGCCAGGCGGGCCCGGCACCGGCATCGAGCAGCACGGAGACCATGCAGAGTTCGACCCGGATGCGCGCCGCCTCCGCCGGGCCGGCGACCGCGATGGCGTCGCGTAGCATGCCCCAACGGTCGCGCCCGCCGACGCCGAAATGCCGCCAGCGCGCGTGGTAGGGGATGGCGAGGTCGGGGTGCCGCGCGCGGATCGTCTCCACGACATAGGCGGCCGTCGCGTCCAGCGCCTGCGGCTGGTAGGCGAAGTGCTCGAGATCGTCGGCCTCCGCCATGCCGAGCAGCGCGTGGCTGCGCGCGCGGACGGTCTCGGGCCGGCGCAGCAGCGCGACGGCGGGATGGATGCCCAGCATCAGCCCTCCAGCCCCCGGCCCTTCGCCTGCTTGAGTTCCTCGGCATTGGGGACGCGTTCGGTGAAGTAGCCGGCGGCCTTCTTGGCATCCATCTCGACCTGCGCGTCGGCGGGGATCAGCTCGTCCGGGATGGCGACGCGGGCGACCACCGCGATGCCGCTGTCCACCACCGGCCCGTGCTTCATGCCGGACATGGAGATCCACTCGTCCACCCGCGTTACGCCGAGCCAGTGCAGCACGTCCGGCATCAGTTCCTGGAAGCGCATGTCCTGCACGCCGGCGACGCATTCGGTGCGCGTGAAATAGGCCTCCGCGCGGTCGCCGCCGGGCTGGCGCTTGCGGGCGTTGTAGACGAGGAACTTCGTCACCTCCCCCAGCGCGCGGCCTTCCTTGCGGTTGTAGATCACCAGCCCGACGCCGCCGCGCTGCGCCATGGCGATGCAGGCTTCCACGCCATGCGCCAGGTAGGGCCGGCAGGTGCAGATGTCGGAGCCGAAGACGTCGGAGCCGTTGCATTCGTCATGCACGCGGCAGGCGATCCGCGTCTCCGGCCGCCCCAGCTTCGTCGCGTCGCCGAAGAGGTAGACGGTGGTGCCCCCGATCGGCGGCAGGAAGACGTGCAGGTCGGGGCGCGTGACGAGTTCGGGGAACATGCCCCCGGTATGCTCGAACAGGGTGCGCCGCAGGTCGGCCTCCGCCACGCCGAAGCGGGCGGCGATGCCGGGCAGGTGCCAGACCGGCTCGATGGCGATCTTGGTGACGCGCACGTCGCCGCCCTCGGTCAGGATCTCCCCGTCCGCCACCAGCCGCCCCATGCGCATCGCCAGCCCGATCTCCGGCATGTTCATACGCGCCCGCGTCACCGCGATGGTCGGGCGGATGTCCCGGCCCGCGGCGATCTCCGCGGCGAACACCTCCCCCACCAGGTGCCCCCAGGGATCCAGCGAGACGATCCGCGCCGGATCCCCCCAGGCCGGGAAGGGCCCGATCGGCACCGCCGGCGTGGTGTCGCTCAGGTCCGGCTTGTGGTCCGCCTTCAACTGCCCCGCCGCCACTGCCAGCGCCCGATACAGCGCATACTGCCCGGCATGGGTGCCGATGGCGTTGCGGCCGCCCGGATTGCTGAAGGTCGCCACCACCGGCCCGCGGGAGGCCGCATCCGGCGCCCCCCAGACGATCGGCGTCGGCGGTGCCGCGCCGGGCGGAGAGGGGTGCGAGGTCAGCACGATGCGTCGTGGCGCGGCGCGTCCGCCGCCCAGGCGCTTGAGATCGGTCATCCGGGTCCCGTTCGACTGTCCGAAGCAGCCGGGACGCTGCACATTCCGTGCCGGTCTGGTCAAGCCTCGTCCTGCCGCCGGCGACGTCCTACCCTCCCGGGCAGGATCGACGCGCCTGCGATTCACGCCATGCGTGGATCCAGGCAGGACGATCGCAGGCTGGCAGGAGGAAACGACCATGCGCTTCAAGGACCAGGCCGTGCTGGTGACCGGCGGCGGCAGCGGCATCGGCCGCGCCGTCTGCGAGATGGCCGCCAGGGAGGGCGCCCGCGTCGCCGTCGGCGACCTCGACGCCGAGCGCGCCGCTGAGACCGCGGCCGCCATCCGCGCCGCGGGCGGCGAGGCCCACCCGATCCAGGTCGACGTCGCCGACCCCGCCGCCGCCGCCCGCTTCGTCGAGGCCGCGGAGACCGCGCTCGGCCGCCTCGACGTGCTGGTGAACGCCGCCGGCATCCGGGAGATCGCGCCCGTCCTCGAGCTGTCCTTCGAGGAATGGACGCGCGTCATCACGGTGAACCTCTCCGGCACCTTCCTGCCGAGCCAGGCCTTCGGCCGCCGTGTGGTCGCCCGGAAGGGCACCGGCCGCATCGTCAACATCGCCTCGACGCTGGGGCTGATGGCGGCGCCGGCGCGCGCGGCCTACGTCACCTCGAAGCACGGGGTGGTGGGGCTGACCAAGCAGATGGCCCTCGAACTGGGCGAGATGGGCATCCGCGTGAACGCGGTGGCCCCCGGCGTGATCCGCACCAACCTGACCGAGCGCTACTTCCAGGACCCGGCGATGACCGAGACCATCCGCGGCCTGCACGCGGTCGGCCGCTGGGGCGAGGCGGAGGAGGTGGCGCGGGCCATCCT
>JAIYAI010000809.1 GCA_027489135.1 Acetobacteraceae bacterium | reverse complement strand
GGCGCGCCGGCGGCGCCGCTGCTGGTCGGGGCCGCCGCGCTGGGCGTGGCGCTGGCAACGCAGGCGGTGCTCGGCGTGTTGCTGGCGCGGCGGCGATAGGGAGCGAGACGGATGGCCTGGACCTGGCTGGCGATTGCCGGCGGCCTCGAGATCGTCTGGGCGGTGCTGCTGAAATACACGGACGGCTTCACGCGCCTCTGGCCCAGCGTGGCGACGGTCGCGGCGCTGGCCGTCAGCTTCTACTGCATGTCGCGCGCGCTGCAGGTGCTGCCGATGGGCACGGTCTATGCCGTCTGGGTCGGCATCGGCGCCGCCGGCACCGCGGTGTGGGGCATGGCGGTGGAGGGCGACCCGGCGACGGCGCTGCGGATCGCCTGCCTCTGCCTCATCCTGGCGGGCGTGGCGGGGCTGAAGGTGGCGGGATAGGCCCGCCACAGCAGGGCACGCAGCTGGGGGGAAGGGCGCGCCTCAACAGGGCAGGCAGCTGGCGGGAAGGGCGCGCCTCAATAGGGCACGCGGTCCGGCTTCGCCTTGTAGGCCTTCCAGACCTCCACCGCCTCGGCCCGTAGCATCTGCTTCATCGGGATCGAGCGCGCCTCCGCCGGCTTCTTCAGCTCGCCATAGATCATCGTGTCGTCGAAATCGCCGTATTCGAAGGCATCGCCATTGGTCGCGGCGTAGAAGATGCGCTTGATGCCGGCCCAATAGGCCGCGGCCATGCACATCGGGCAGGGCTCGGCACTGGTGTAGAGCGTCGCGTCGCGCAGCTTGAAGCTGCCCTCCGCCTTGCAGGCCTTGCGGATGGCCTCGATCTCGCCGTGCCAGGTCGGGTCGTTCTCCGCGACGACGCGGTTGGCACCCTCGGCGAGGATCCTGCCATCCTGCACGATGACGGAGCCGAAGACGCCGCCGGCGCTCTCCACCAGCGCGGTCTGCCGCGAAAGCTCGATGGCGCGGCGCATGAAACGCTGGTCGTCGTCGGTCATGTCCCGGGGTTCCTTGATCGTCGGGGTTTACAGCCGTGCCAGCAGCAGGATCGCGCCGGCATAAAGAAGCAGAAGCAACAGCAGGCCGAGCAGCTCCGCGCGGCGGTCGCGCGGGTGCAGCCACCAGCCCATGGCGGCAACGGCGATCGGCATCAGCGGCCAGGTCACCAGCCCGACGCTGAGCGCATTGCCGAGGAAGGTCGCCAGGGCTGGCGGCAGCGCGGCCAGGCGCGGCGACAGGAAGCGCATCTCCAGCATCACCACGGGATAGAGCACCAGCAGCACCAGCGCCGCCTGCTTCCAGAGGGGCGGCGCGTCTTCGCCGAAGCCTGGAAACCAGGCGGCGAAGCTGTCAGGCAACCGGCGCTGGCGGAAGCTGCGGAAGCCGCGATCGGCGCGGCGCAGCAGGGCCGCCCGCTCCGGCGAGGCAAGCCAGGCGTCGAGCTGCGGCGCGGTGCCGAAGCGGATGGTGGTGGTCCACCAGGGTGCGGCACCGGCCTCGGCGGGGGCATGGATCGAGGTGCCGCGATAGCCCGCAAAGCGCCCCTGCGCCGCCTGGATCTCGGCGCACCAGGCATGGAACCGTGCCTCCTGTCCGGGCGGGACATGGGTCGCGACGACCTCGGTGACGGGCTCGTCCCTGTCATGCTGTGCCGCCGGATCGTCCTGATGCGAGGCCCCCCGGTCGACGGCCTCGGCCAGCAGCGCGCGGCGGGTCGCGGCGCCGCGCCAGGCCGCCAGTCCGGCGGCATCGTCGAACCGCTCCAGGATTCGCCACTGCGCGGCGCGATCATCCTCGGCCTCGATCTCGATGGCGCGGAAGCCGGGCGCGGTGGCGATCGCGGTCGCGAAGCGCGCATGCCAATCCGCGGCTTCGGGATGCGGACCCGGCCAGCGCAGCAGGAGGAGCCGGGCGCGAGAGGGCTCGGCCCCCGTCATCGCGCGGCCATGTCAGGTCGCCGGCGGCCGAGCGGGTGTCCGGGCCGGAAATGCCTCGACCAATGGAAGCTCATGTCCGAAAGCGTACACTATTTTGCGAGAAATATCGCCCAGCAATACACGCCCCGGGCGCAATTTCTCAGCGCAGGTCGCGCCAGATTGCCATGATGGCAGCCAAGCCGGCGCTGAGCTTGAAGAACAGGTCAACCCAGGGCGCGATGCGGTGCAGCCGCGGCGGGGCCTTCTGCGGATCGGGCGCGACAGGGTGGGTCATGGAGATAGGATATATTTCCTGTTGGCCTTGGGAAGCCCAATTCCGCCCGCGCATCGATAACGTCACCATGCCCTGCCCCGATTTGACGCTTCGCCAGGGCTCACCATAGAAAGTCGCACGCGCGCGCGCCGCCGGCACTCCGGCCCGCGGGACCTCGGCCGGTCCCCGGGCACAGGAGCCCGGAGACACTCGCCGCCCGCAGTCTGGAGCTGGAATTCCATGTCGATCATGCAGGATTCGCGCGAGGCGACCATGGTCGGTCGTCGCACGGATGGCACGCCCGTGCGCCGGCCGCTGTCGCCGCATCTGCAGGTCTACGACATGATGCAGTTGACCAGCGCGCTCTCCATCAGCGGCCGCATCACCGGTGTGATCTGGGCCGGGGGCGCGCTGTTCATGGTGTGGTGGCTGATGGCCGCCGCGGCCGGCCCCGCCGCCTTCGACGGCGTCGCGTGGTTCGCATCCTCCTTCATCGGCCTGCTCTTCCTGTTCGGCGTCACCGGCGCGGCCTGGTTCCACACCTTCAACGGCATCCGCCACCTGGGCTGGGATGCCGGCCACGGCTTCGACCTGCCGACCACCTACAAGACCGGCCGCTGGGTCCTGATCGCCACCGCGGCGGCGACTCTGCTGACCTGGATCATCGCCATCGCCGCCTGGGCCTCCTGAGTCCAGCCGAGAGGTCCCCGAACATGGCCAACGATACCGCAACCCAGCTCCGCTCCCCGCTCGGCCGGGTCAGGGGCCTCGGCTCCGCCAAGGGTGGCACGCATCACTGGTGGATGCAGCGCGTCACCTCGGTCGCCCTGCTGCCGCTGACGCTCTGGTTCGTGCTCTCCGCCGCGATGCTGGCTGGCGCCGGCTACGAGGCGACGGTCGCCTGGATGGCGCGGCCCTGGAACGCCACGTTGCTGCTGCTGACCATCGGCCTGACCTTCCACCACCTCGCCGCCGGCATGCAGGTCATCATCGAGGACTATGCGAATTCCGAAGCGGCGAAGATGGGTGGAATTCTGGCGGTGAAGGCCATCTGCCTCGTGCTGGCGCTCGCCGCGGGGCTCGCGGTCCTTCGGATCGCGGTCTGACGGCGGGCAGGACGGAACGGATACCATGAACGCAATCACGAAGCCCTCCCGCGGCGCCTATCGGATCGTCGACCACACCTACGACGTCG
>JAIYAI010000680.1 GCA_027489135.1 Acetobacteraceae bacterium | reverse complement strand
GAATGCGGGCGGGCGGGCCACGAAGATCCCGCTGACACCGCTGCGCCGCCTGGGCGAGCCGATCGAGGTCGCCTACGGCGTGCTGTTCCTTGCCTCGGACGAGGCGAGCTTCGTCACGGGGGCGGAGCTGACCATCGATGGCGGCTTCGTGGCGCAGTAGGTCCCGGGTCCCCAGGCTCGCCGGATCGTCGTCAGGCGCGTGGTTCGATCGCCGCTGCGCTTAACCCTTCCTTCACCGTGCCGCGCGTAGGGTGAGGCCGGGGTCCGGAAAGTCCGGCTCCGGAACAGGGAAAACCCGCAATGGCGATGAACTCGGTGAATACGAACATAGGCGCCATGGTGGCGCTGCAGTCGCTCAACCGGACCAACGACGACCTGGCCGTCACACAGAAGCGCATCTCCACCGGCGCCCGCGTCTCCGACGCGCGCGACGACGGCGCGGCCTTCGCGGTGGCGGAACGCGTGCGCAGCGAGATCGCCGCGACGAAGTCCGCCAACGAACAGCTCGGCGGCGTCAAGGGCCTGGTGAACGTCGCGTCCAAGGCGCTGGAGAACGTCTCCACCACGCTGACCAGCCTGCGCGAGATCATCGTGAAGCTGGCCGACGGTACCATCACGGCGGAGCAGCGCACCCAGTATCAGGGGCAGGCCAAGGAGCTCTCGCTCAACATCCAGGGCTTCATCCAGGACGCGAGCTACAACGGAACCAACGTGCTGGCCACCGCGGCGACGCAGAAGGTGGTGCGCAACGGCACCGGCGACCTCTACTCCTTTGCCGCCTACCTCGCCGAGACCTCGATCTACAACGAGATCTCGGGCGCCAATGCCTACACCACCGGCGACGCCAAGGCCGCCCTGACCACGACGGGCGACTTCGGCAACGCGATGACGCGCACGCTGACGCAGCTCAACAATTTCGGGAACTACGCGCGATACGTCGACAACCAGATCAACTTCAACAAGCAGAAGATGGATGCGCAGGAATCCGGCCTCGGCGCGCTGATCGATGCCGATCTCGCCAAGGAATCTGCCCGCCTCCAGGCGCTGCAGATCCGCCAGCAGCTCGGCACGCAGTCGCTCAGCATCGCCAACCAGGCGCCGCAGGCGTTGCTCAGTCTTTTCCGCTGATCGCGGCGACCGCCGCCAGGGCCGGCAGGATGCCGCCCGCGCCGCCCGAGCGCGCCGCAGCCCGGCAGCGCCCGCACCCCGCATAGCCACGCGCTCCGAATTCTCCGCAAGGCCCGGATCCGACGATGTCGCAGACGATCGCCCACCCCCCCGGCGCTCACGCCACCGCCACGTCCCCCAACGGCGCACGCCCGACCGGCGCCGGTGCCTATCGCCGCAGCCTGACGCCGAAGCAGATGGAAGCCGAGGTCTTCGCCCGCGCCACCCGCGCCATCCGCGCGACCGAGGCCGGCGGGCCACTCGCCACGGCCCGCGCCATTGCGGACAACCGACGGCTCTGGGACGCCGTGCATGATTCCGTCGTCGATCCCGCGAATGCGCTGCCGCCGCCGCTGCGCGCGCGGATCGCCAGCATCGCGCTGGCCGTGATCCGCGAATGCGAGGCCGAGGCCCCCGATCTCGGCTTCATCGCCGAGACCAACGAGCATTTCGCCGCCGCCCTCTGGACCTAGACGCGAGGACCACGCCGATGCCCCGCCAGGATGACGGAGCGTCCCTGCCCGCCGGCGACCTCGCGGCACGCCTTGCGGCCGTGGCCGTGGCGGCGCTGCGCGCGCGCCGGCCGAAGGAAGCCCTGCCGAGCCTCGACCGGCTGCGCCTGCTGCCGGGAGAGGCTGGCCGCGCCGCCGCCCTGCGCGCCGAGGCGCTGCTCGCCCTCGGCGAGGCCGAGGCCGCAGACGGCGCGGCCGCGGAGGCGCTCGCCTTCGACCCCGGCGATGCCCAGCGCCTGGCCCTGCGTGCCCGCGCCCACTGGGCCTGCGGCCGCGCGCTCGACGCGCTCGACACCGCCGCCGCCGCCATACTTGCCGCACCCGGCGACATCGCGGCGCTGACCCTCTTCGCCACGCTGCTGGGCAGCGAGCGGCGCTTCGACGACGCGGTGCAGGTGCTGGAGGATGCGCTGCGCCGGCAGCCTGACGATCCCGACCTGCTGCTCCGCCTCGGCACTGCACTGCGCTGCGCCGGCCGCCACGCGGATGCCGCCGCGGCGCTGGACCGCTGCGCCGCCGTCGCGCCGGGCCAGCCTGGCCTCGCCCTCGCCCGCGCCCAGGCGGCGCTGGCGCGGCGGGAGATCGACGCCGCCATCGCCCTGGCCGAGACCGGGCTGCGCCGACTGGGCGCCGATGCCGCGCTCTACAGCACGCTCGCCCATGCGCTCGATGCCGCCGGCCGGCACGAGGACGCTGCCGTGGCGCTCCGGGCCGCCGCCCGTCTCGCGCCGGAGGATGCCTATCTCGCCCATCTCGTCGCCACCGCGGACAACGCCAGGACGGAGCGCGCCGGCGCAGGCTATGTCGCCGCCGTCTTCGACGGCTATGCCCCGCATTTCGAGGCCTCACTGATCGGCCTCGGGTATCGCGTGCCCGGGCTGATCCGCCTGGCGCTCGACCGCCTGCGGCCCGGCCCGGCGCTGCTCGGCCCGGTGCTCGACCTCGGCTGCGGCACGGGGCTGGCCGGCGTGGCGCTGCATGACCGGCTCGGTGATGCGCTGGTCGGCGTCGACCTCTCCCGGCGCATGCTCGACCAGGCGCGGGCCAAGGGCATCTACACCGATCTCGTCGACGCCGACCTGATCGACGCGCTGCGGGACCTGGACCGGCGCTTCGATGTCATCGTCGCCGCGGACGTGTTCTGCTACCTCGGCCGCCTCGATGCCGTGCTCGCCGCCTGCACGCCGCGCCTCGCGCCGGACGGCCTGCTGCTCTTCAGCGTCGAACGTTCGGCGGAGGGCAGCGGCTACACGCTCCACCGCCAGGGTCGCTACGCCCATGCGCCCGATCTGCTGCGCGCCGACCTCGCCGCCGCAGGCCTCGTGCCGTTGGAGATGCGGGAGGAGGTGATCCGCCAGGATCTCGGCCGGCCCGTCGATGGGCTCCTGGCCGTCGCCCGGGCGGCTGGCGCGTGAGCCTCGTCGCGGGGATCGACGCACTCCGGGCCGGCGATGCCGAGTCCGCGGTCGCCCCGCTGCAGGCCGCGGCCGCAGCGGGGGATGGCCTCGCCGCGCTCAACCTCGGCCTCGCGCTGATCCAGACCGGCCGCCTCGCGGAGGCGGAGTCGGCGCTCTGCCAGGCCGCGGAGGCCTTCCCGGACCGGCCCGAGCCCTTCCTCTATCTCGGCCAGGTCGCCGGCATCCGCGGCGCCGACGCGGCAGCCCGCGAATCCTTCGAAGCGGCGCTGGCCCGCGACCCGGGGCAGGTGCTGGCGCTGGTCGGGCTGGCTGGCCTCGCCGAGAATGCCGGCGCCTTTGCCCAGGCCACCGCACTGATCGACCGCGCCCTCGTCCTCGACCCGACGGAGCCCGAACTGAAACCCTGGGCCGCACGCGTGGCGCGCCGCGTCGGCGCGCCGGGGCAGGCGCTGGACGCGGCCCTCGCCGCACTCGCGGCGAAGCCGGGCGCGGTCGAGGCGGCGAAGCAGGCCGCCGCCGCGCTGCTCGCCCTGCATGGCGAAAGCGGCGCGCGGCAGCAGGTCGGGGCGCGCGCGGCGGCGGAGCCCTTCTCCCTCGCCTGGCCGCTGATCGCCGCGGTGGTCGCCGCCATGACCGGGGATCTCGACGCGGCGATCGCTGAACTCCGGATGGCGGACGCGCTTTCTCCGGACGCGCCGGCGGTGCAGGCGG
>JAIYAI010000762.1 GCA_027489135.1 Acetobacteraceae bacterium | reverse complement strand
TCTCCCGCGCCACGATGTCGCGCACCAGGCGGGAGCGGCTGGCGAAGCTGTTGGTCGTCTCGGGCGGGAAGAGGTGCACCGGCACCGGCCCGTCGAGGTCGTGGCCCGTCATGTCGATGCCGAGATACCCCTGCAACTGTCCCAGCGCGTAGCTCGGCTGGATCTGCCGGTCGAAGCGCTCCTGCAGCGCCCGCGCCTCGCTCTCCGTCCCGCCGATGAAGGCGCAGAGGCCGGGCAGCACGCGCAGCAATTCGGGCCGCCGGCCCGCGCGGGCGGCACGCGCCTTGATGTCGCGGTAGAAGGCCTGCGCGCTGTCGAGCGTCTGGTGGGCAGTGAAGATCGCCTCGGCCCAGCGCGCGGCGAAGTCGCGGCCATCGTCGGAGGCGCCGGCCTGCACATAGACCGGCCGCCCCTGGGGCGAGCGCGGCGCGTTCAGCGGCCCGCGCACCTTGTAGAACCGCCCTTCGTGCTCGATGGCGTGGATCTTCGTGGGGTCGGCATAGCGGCCGCTCTCGCGGTCGCGGAGGATCGCGTCGTCCTCCCAACTGTCCCACAGCGCCGTCGCGACCTGCATGAACTCCTCGGCGCGGGCGTAGCGCTCGGCCTGGGGCGGATGCTCGGGCAGTCCGAAGTTCAGCGCCGCGGCGCCGTTCGCCGTGGTGACGATGTTCCAGCCGACGCGGCCGCGCGACAGGTGGTCGACCGAGGCGAAGCTGCGCGCCAGGTTGTAGGGCTCGAGATAGGTGGTGGACGCGGTCGCGATCAGCCCGATGCGTGACGTCACGGCGGCGAGCGCGGCCAGCATCGTGATCGGCTCCAGCCGGTGGCGGGGCGCGTATTCGATGGTGTCGACCAGCACCGGCGCATCGGCGAAGAAGACGGCGTCCATCTTCTCGGCCTCGGCGTGCTGCACCAGGCCCTGGAAGAAGGAGAGGTCGGAGAGGGTCTCGATCTCCGCCTCGGGGTAGCGCCAGGCGGCCTCATGGTGGCCGTCGGGATAGATGAAGAGGTTGAGGCTGAGGCTCGGCATGCGGGCGCCCTCCGCGGCGGGAAGGCGCCAGCCTAGCAGGCTTCAGGCCATGGCATAGCGGCCGATCGATAGATCCTCGTGCTCGATATCCGGCGTGCGGCCCGTGACCAGGTCCGCCAGCAGCCGGCCGGACCCACACGCCATTGTCCAACCCAGCGTGCCGTGGCCCGTATTCAGGAACAGGTTGCGGTAGCGCGTCGGCCCGATCACCGGCGTGCCGTCCGGCGTCATCGGCCTGAGGCCGGTCCAGAAGCTGGCCTGGGACAGGTCGCCGCCACGCGGGAAGAGGTCACCGACGGAATGCGCCAGCGTCTCCCGGCGCGGCCGGCGCAGGCTCAGAGAGAAGCCGGCAAGCTCCGCCGTGCCGCCGACGCGGATGCGGTCGCCGAGCCGGGTGATCGCAACCTTGTAGGTCTCGTCCATCACGGTCGAGACCGGTGCGGCGGCTTCGTCCGTCACCGGGAGGGTCAGCGAATACCCCTTCACCGGATAGACCGGCAGCGCGACGCCGAGCGGCTTCAGCAGCGCCGTCGAATAACTGCCGAGCGCGACCACGTAGTCATCCGCCGCAAACTCGCCCTGGTCGGTGACGACGCCCTTCACCTCACCAGCTTCGGTGCGCAGGCGCTGGATCGTCACGCCCTGGCGGAACACCACGCCCGCCGCCTGCGCCATCTGCGCCAGGCGCTGGGTGAAGAGATGCGCGTCGCCGGTCTCGTCGCCGGGCAGGCGCAGCCCGCCCACGACCTTGCCGGGGACGAGGCCGAGCGCCGGCTCCGCCGCCACGCAACCCGCGGGGTCCAGCAGCTCGTAGGGCACGCCGAAGCCGTCGAGGACGCGGGTGTCGGCGCCGACCCCATCGAGCTGCTTCTGGGTGCGGAAGAGCTGCAGGGTGCCCTTCGTGCGCTCGTCGTACTGGATGCCGGTATCGGCGCGGAGGTCGCGCAGGCAGTCCCGCGAATACTCGGCGAGGCGCACCATGCGGGCCTTGTTGATGCCGTATGCGGCCTCGGTACAGTTGGCCAGCATCTGGCCGAGCCAGCGGTAGAGGCCCTGGTCCAGCTTCGGCCACAGCACCAGCGGGCGGTGACGCATCATCAGCCACTTCAGCGCCTTCACCGGGATGCCAGGGCCGGCCCAGGGGGCGGAATAGCCGGGGGAAACCTGGCCGGCATTGGCGAAGCTGGTCTCCATGCCGGGGGCGGCCTGGCGGTCCAGCACGGTGACCTGGTGGCCGGCGCGGGCGAGGTACCAGGCGCTGTTGACGCCGACGACGCCGCTGCCGAGGACGATGACGCGCATATCCGGAGGCCTCCTTCGTTCTGATCCAAGCCTATCCGGGGGCGACCACGCATTTCCCGCGCATCAGGCGCGGATTCGTGCACAAGAGCAGATTTTGTCGTAAGATCGCGCGGATTATCGCAGGATCGTGCACATGGACGAGAAGGACCGCGCCATCATCCGCCTGCTCCGCCAAGACGCGCGGATGAGCAACGCCGCGCTGGCGGAGAAGGTCGGGCTCTCGCCCTCGGCCTGCCTCCGGCGCCTCCGCATCCTCGAGGAACAGGGCCCGATCCGCGGCTACACCGTGGTGCTGGACGAGCGCGAGGCGGCGGGACCGGGCGTGACGGTGATCGTCCAGATCACGCTGGAGCGGCAGACCGACGAGCACCTCAAGCGCTTCGAGGAGGCCGTGCGCCGCCTGCCGGAGGCGCGGGAATGCCACCTGATGACCGGGATGTCGGACTACCTGCTGCGGCTGGAGGCGCGGGACGCGGCGGACTACGAGCGCATCCACAAGGATGCGCTGTCGCGCATGCCGGGGGTGGCGCGGATCCAGTCGAGTTTCGCCATCCGGCGCGTCATCGGCGGGCGCTAGCCTGCTTCCCACCACCCGGCGCGCCCATCGGATGACGACCATGCAGGCCTGGCTCTGCCGCCGCTACGGCGGGCCCGAAGTGCTGGCGCTGCAGGAGGTGCCGCGGCCGGTGCCGCGGCGCGGCGAGATCCTGATCCGCGTGCGCGCCACCACCGTCAGCGCCGGCGACTGGCGCGTGCGCTCGCTGACCATGCCGCCGGGCTTGGGGCCGATCGCCCGGCTCGCGCTCGGCCTGCGCGGCCCGCGCCAGCCCATCCTCGGGACCGAGCTCGCCGGCGTGGTCGAGGCGGTGGGCGCGGGGGTGACGCGCTTCCGGCCCGGCGATGCCGTGGTCGCCTCACCGGGGGCGAGAATGGGCTGCCATGCCGAATACCGCGCGCTGCCCGAGGACGGCCCGGTCGTCGCCATGCCCGGCAATCTCTCCTTCGCGGAGGCGGCGGCGATCCCCTTCGGCGCCCTGACGGCGCTGCATTTCCTCGACCGCGCCGCGATCCGGCCGGGGGAGCGGCTGCTGGTCATCGGCGCCTCGGGCGCAGTCGGCACGGCGCTGGTCCAGCTTGCCCATGACGCCGGGGCCGAGGTCACCGGCGTGACCAGCACCGCGAACCTGGCCCTGGTCGCCGCCCTCGGTGCGGCGCGGGTGATCGACTACACCGTGACGGACGTCACCGGCGAGGACGCGACCCATGACGTGATCGCCGATGCCGTGGGCACGAAACGCTTCGCGCACTGCGCCGGCATCCTGGCCGAAGGGGGCCGCTTCCTGGCGATCGCCGGCGGCCTGCCGGACATGCTGGCGGCGCTGCGCTGCACGCTGGGCGGGACCCGGCGGGTGCTGGTCGGGCCGGCGCCGGACCGACCCGAGGCCCTGCAGCGCGTGATGGCCATGGCCGCAGCGGGCCGGCTGCGGCCGGTGATCGACAGCTGCCACGGCTTCGCGCGCATGGCGGAGGCGCATGCCCGGGTGGACACCGGCCGCAAGCGGGGCAGCGTCGTCGTCACGCTGCCGTGAGCCCGGGCGCGCTGCGGCGTCAGCGCGGCTCCAGCACCAGTTCGTAGGTCATCAGCACCGGGTTCTGCCCGCGCAGCATCCGCCCCGCCGCCAGCGCGCCGGAGTAGTCCACCAGCGCCGCGTCGATGGTGGCGATGCCGTCCGCGATCTCGCCCCGCGTCACGAAGGCTTCCGTGGCGAAGTTGCGCACGACCTGCCCGTCGGCGAAGCGTGCGCCGATGGTGCTGCCGACGCCGCCATGGAGGCGGGCCGCGCGGATGCCGCGCGCGGCGCAGAACCCTTCCAGCGCACCGGCCATGTCCTGGTTCGGGCGGAGACGCAGCGCGAAGGCGGGCGCATCCTCCCCCGCCGCGCCGTCGCCCGTACCGTCGCCCACCGGACCGAAGAGCTTGAAATTGGTCTCGGGATCGGGATCGGCCTGGAAGACGCCACCGCGGAAGCCGAAGGCCGGCACCGTCGCATCCTCGGCCAGCACCGTCTCCTCCGGCAGGATATGGCCGCCGGTGGTCAGCCCCTCCTGGTCCGTCCAGATGGCGTGGCAGTGGAAGAAGGGGGCGCCGTCGCGCCGCCCCACCGTCATCCGCCCCTGGTCGATCCGCGTGACGCCGCGGGGCCGATAGATGTCGCTGTAGTAGGCGGCATGCGCGCCGTCCTTCGACAGCGCCGGCATGACGTAGCCGAAGGGCCCGAGCGCGGCGCCGTCCATCACGACCGTGCCGCCCGGGAAGCCCTGGGCCGCGAAGGCGCGCGACACGGCCTCGACCAGCGGCAGGCCGGCGGCAAGCTCCAGCGTCACCGCCCGCCCGGTGCCGGCGACCCAGGCGATGCGCGCCTCGGCCGGCGGGCCGGGCATGCGGATGCTGCGTGGCGGCAGGTCGCTGTCCCCGTCCATGCCCCTCCCCTTCCCCAAGGCGGGCGGATCATGCCGTGCGGCCCGGGGTGGCGCCAGGAGGGTGCGGTGCGCCCCGTGGCGGAGCCTCCCCGGGATGCCGCGCGACAGCCGGGCCGCCGGTCGCGTAGGAATCCGGGACATGCCGGGAGACGATCGAATGACCGCAACGCCCCCGCCCGAACCCACCCCGCGCCACTACCCGGCCATGGTCAGCCTGCTGCGCCGCGCCCGCTTCGACCGCGCGACACTGCCGCCGCAGGACCCGGCGGCGATCGAGGCCTGGCTGCTCGCCGAGGCCAGCCGCGAGAACGATCTTCTCGTGCTGGTGCAGGCCTTCCTCTGGCGCCTGGTCGCGGCAGGCCTGCCGGTGCAGCGCGCCAGCCTGCATGTCGGCACGCTGCATCCGCAACTCTTCGGCTATGCCTGGAACTGGAACAGCGATGACGCGCTCTGCGACGAGGTGAAGGTGGACGAGGCCGCGCTCGCCGCGCCGGCCTATCGCGCCAATCCGCTGTTCCGCGCCATCGCGCATCAGGAGCGCTTCCGCACCCGGCCCGCCGCGACGGATGCCAGCCCGCTGATGCGAGAACTCGCCGGGCAGGGCTTCACCGACTACGCCGTGCTGCCGCTCAACGCCGGCGCCGCGCAGCACAACGCGGCGACGCTGGCGACGCGCCAGGCTGGCGGCTTCACCGGGCCGCAGTTCGCCGCGCTGGACCGGCTGCTGCGGCTCTTCGCCCTGCAGGTGGAGCGGCACATCGCCAGCCGCATCGCGGAGAACATCGTCACCACCTATCTCGGCGCGGCGGCGGGGCGGCTGGTGCTGGACGGCGGGATCCGCCGCGGCGCGGGCCGGGCGATCGACGCCATCCTCTGGGTCTCCGACCTGCGTGGCTTCACGGCGCTGGCGGAGCGGCTGGAGGACCGGGCGCTGACGGCCGTGCTGAACCTCTGCTTCGACCGCCTGGCCGGCGCGGTGATGGAGGCGGGCGGCGAGGTGCTGAAATTCATCGGCGACGGCATGCTGGCGGTCTTCCCCGTCGACCGCGCGGGCGGCGAGCACGCCGCGGCGGAGGCGGCCATCGCCGCGGCCGAAGCCGCCCTGCGGGCCTTCGCCGCGCTGAACGCGGACCCCGCGCAGACGCCGGGCTGGGCGCCGGTGCAGGTCGGCATCGCGCTGCACCGCGGCGAGGCCTTCTTCGGCAATGTCGGATCGCCGCGCCGGCTCGACTTCACGGTGATCGGGCGCGCGGTGAACGCGACCAGCCGGGTCGAGGGCCTCTGCAAGGAGACGGGGCGGAGCCTGCTGGTCACCGGCCCGGTGGCGGCGCTGACCGCGCGGGCGCTGGAGCCGCTCGGGGAGTACCGGCTGCGCGGGGTGGAGGGGCCGGTCGCGCTGCATGCGCTGCCGGGGTGGTGAGCGGCGGCGCGCATGGCTCGATGCCGGGGTGGTGTGGGGCGGCGCGCATGATGCGCTGCTGGGGTGGTGAGGGATGGCGCACCCGGCAGGATTCGAACCTGCGACCACACGCTTAGAAGGCGCGTGCTCTATCCAACTGAGCTACGGGTGCGGAAGATGATCAGAATCATCACGCGAACGCCTAGGGTTGGTGCGGCGGCTACGCGCCCGCGCGCAGACTAGTGAGTCCAATTCTCCGTTCTGCCGAAGCGGAAATTCTCCGCATAGGATTTCGGCTTGATCCGGTGCGGCGTCGGCTCCTCGACGGCGTAGGAGAGGCCGTTCGCCTCGGCATAGGCCACCGCCTGCTCACGCGTCTCGAAGCGTAGCCGCACCTGGCCCTGGGTGTCGCCCGATCCGGACCAGCCCATCAGGGGGTCAAGGCGCTTCGGCCCGGCCTGCTCGAACTCCAGCACCCAGGCATGGGTCTTGCCGCGCCCGGACTGCATGGCGGACTTCGGCGGCACGTAGATGCGGGCGAGCGGCTTCAGGGCGGACATCGGTTCACTCTGCGGTCGGCCGCCGGCGCGGCGGCAATTCCATCGGTCGGCGCGGGAATCGGGGCGGCGGGATTCGAACCCACGGCCTCCTGTACCCAAAACAGGCGCGCTACCAGGCTGCGCCACACCCCGTCCGCGCGGCCTGAACCTATGGGGCCAGCCGCCCCGCCGCAAGCCCGGGCTGCCTGCCGCTACCGGGGGGCGTTGCCGAAGATCCGCTGCTCCACCCGGTCGCCGACCCGGATGCCGAGCCGCTCCGCCGTCCCCGCCGCCAGTTCCAGCGTGGCGCGCACCGGCCCGCGGCTCTCGATGGTGGCGAGCGAATGCGGCACGGTCCGCTCGGCGATCCTGTGGATCCGCCCGTCGGCGGCGATGAACAGCATGTCGAGCGAGGTGATGGTGTTGCGCATCCACATCGCGCTCTCCCGCGGCGTGCCCCAGTCGAAGAGCATGCCCTCGTCCGGCTTCACCTCGGGCCGGAACATCAGCCCGACCATCTGCTGTTGCGGGTCGATCGCCATCTCGACGCGGAACGCGTGGCGGGTGCCGTCGCGGGTGACGATGACCAGCGGCTCCTCCGGCAGCTTCGGCTGCGGCCCGGTCTGGGCCCGGGCGGCCGGGGCGGCCAGGGTGGGGAGCAGGGCCAGCAGGGTGCGACGGTGCATGCGCAGGACAATGCCACCGCCCCCGGGCGCGGCCAACCTCGCGCCCGCGCCCGCCCCCGTGCAAGATGCCGGGATGATCCGCACCATCCGCACCCCGGTCCTCGAGATCGCCTATACGGAGTCCGGCCCGGCCGAGGGCCCGCCGGTGATCCTGCTGCACGGCTTCCCCTATGCCCCCCAGGGCTATGACGCGGTGGCGCCGGTCCTCGCCGCGGCGGGGAAGCGGGTGATCGTCCCCTGGCTGCGCGGCTACGGGCCGACGCGGTTCCTGGATGCGGCGACGCCCCGCTCCGGCCAGCAGGCGGCGCTGGGGAAGGACCTGCTCGACCTGATGGACGCGCTGGCGATCCCGCGCGCCGTGCTGGCCGGCTACGACTGGGGCGGGCGCGCCGCCTGCATCGTCGCCGCGCTCTGGCCGGAGCGGGCGGCAGGCTTGGTCACCTGCACTGGCTACAACATCCAGGACATCGCCGCTTCCGTGCATCCGGCGCCGGCCGAGCAGGAACACCGCTGGTGGTACCAGTACTACTTCCACACCGAGCGCGGCCGCGCCGGGCTGGAGGCCGACCGGCGCGGCATCGCCAGGCTGCTCTGGCGGCTCTGGTCGCCGGACTGGGCCTTCGACGATGCGACCTTCGCGGCCTCCGCCACGGCCTTCGACAACCCGGACTACGTCGATGTCGTGATCCAGTCCTACCGCCACCGCTTCGGCTATGCCCCTGGCGACCCGGCGCTGGAGGGGATCGAGGCACGCCTCGCCGCGAAGCCGCCGATCCCGGTGCCGACCATCTGCGTGCATGGTGAGACGGATGGCGTGGGACCGGTCGACGGCTCCGCCGGGCATCACCGCCACTTCACCGGCCCCTATGAACGCCGGGTCTTCCCGAAGGTGGGCCACAATCCGCCGCAGGAGGCACCGGAGGCCTTCGCCCGCGCCATCCTCGACCTCAATTGAGGTGGCACGCCCGGGTGCGTCCGCCGCCGGACCGGATCACCCGCCGAACGTCTGCCCCAGCCTCGGGGCATATCCCGGGCAGCCGGGGGTAATGCCCCACCCAACTCGGGTGCCAGGGCAGTGTCTGAGCTTCAAGCATTTGATATCACTGAAATCCTCTCTCTGGCACGCAGCTTGCGGATGTGGGGTGAGAGGCGCCTTCGCCTCCCGTACATCGATCGGAGAGAACCATGGCCAAGATCCGCGGCAACGACCGTGCCAACAGCATCACCGGCACGGCGAACAATGATGAGCTGCGCGGCGAAGGCGGCAACGACAGCCTCTTCGGCCTTGGCGGCGACGACCGTCTGCGCGGCGAGAAGGGCAACGACGTCCTCGATGGTGGCGACGGCAATGACCGGCTCCGCGGCGAGGCTGACGACGACATCCTGACCGGCGGCGCCGGCAATGATCGCTTCGAGTTCAGTGACCGCGGCGGCAACGACACCGTGACGGATTTCAATCAGGCCGATGACGTGATCTTCCTCTCTGTCGTGGGCATCAATGGCATGGCGGACCTGACCATCGCCGACAACGAGGCTGGCGACGCCGTGGTCTCCTACTTCGCCAATGGCCAGACCACCTCGGTGACGCTGCTCGGCATCGACTCGGCCGATCTGTCGGCGTCCGACTTCATCTTCCGCCCGCACTGAGCGGCACGGCGGCGGCCCGCGCCACAAGGCGCTGCACCGCCGCGCGCACCACGCCCCGGCGCGGCGCGTCGGCCAGCGTGGTGAACCACTGCGCCGGCGGGTCCCGCCCGGCGGCGCGCCCGAAGGAGAGGCCACGCAGCACCGCCTGCGCGGCCTCCGGCAGGGTGTCCGGCATGGCGCGGCCGTTCAGCACGCCCCAGACCCCGGCCCAGCAGCGCGCGACGGACCAGGGATTGTAGCCGCCGCCGCCCAGCACGATCAGGCGCGGCGCCAGCGGCATGATCGCTGCCACCACCGCCCGATGCGCGGCGTTCGAGAGCGCGAGGCGCGAGAGCGGATCTTCCGCGATCGCGTCCGCCCCGCATTGCAGCATGATCGCCTCCGGCCGCAGCGCGCGCGCCAGCGGCAGCACGGCCTGGTGCAGCAGCCAGCGCATCTCGTCGTCGTGGACGCCCTCCGGCACCGGCAGGTTCAGCGCGGCGCCGCCGGCGCGGTCCTCGGCCGTCCCGGTGAAGGGCCAGCGATCCGCCTCGTGGATGGACAGCGTGAAGACGCGCGGGTCGTCGTGGAAAGCGTCCTGCACCCCGTCGCCGTGATGCGCATCGATATCGCAGTAGAGGATACGGGTCAGCCCCTGGTCGAGCCATTCCAGCAGGCCGAGCACAGCGTCGTTCAGGTAGCAGAAGCCCGCGGCGCGATCGGGCCGGCCGTGATGCGTCCCGCCGCCGGGCACGTGGACGATGCCGCCATCGCGAGTCATGCGCGCCGCCAGCAGCGTGCCGCCCGCGCCGGTGGCGGGGCGGGAGAAGACCTGGCAGAAGACCGGGTTGCCGCGGGCGCCGATGTGGAAGCGGGTG
>JAIYAI010000544.1 GCA_027489135.1 Acetobacteraceae bacterium | reverse complement strand
GGAGGCCAGGTAGAGCACGGACCGCGCCATGTCCTCGGGGTGGATCAGGCCGAGCAGGTGGTCGCGCTCCAGCGCCGCCAGCGCGGAGTTGCCGGCGAGCAGCTTCTTCACCCGCGGCGTCAATGTGACCGAGGGCGCGAGCGCGTTCACCCGCACCTTCTGCTCGGCGAACTCGACCGCCAGGCTTCGGGTCAGCGCGGCGACGGCGCCCTTGGCCGCGGTGTAGCAGTCCCGTCCCGCGATCCCCATCAGCGCGACGACGCTGGTCATGTTCACCACCGCGCCGCCGCCCGACTTGATGATCTCCGGGATGCCGTGCCGGCAGCCGAGGAAGGTGCCGAGCACGTCGAGCTTCATGCAGCGCCAGAACTCCTCCATCGGCGCGTCGATGACGGTGCCGTCCTCGAGCGTCGAGCCGCCGGCGTTGTTGTGCAGGATGTGCAGCGCGCCGTAGTGCCCGACGGTGGCGCGGAAGGCGCTCCGGATGCTGTCCTCCTCGCGCACGTCGGTCGGGATGGCGATGGCCTCGCCGCCGGCGGCGATGATCCGCTGCGCCGTCTCCTCGCCGGTCGCGGGGTCGATCTCGGCGATGGCGATGCGGGCGCCCTCGCGGGCGAAGAGCTCCGCCGTGGCGCGGCCGATGCCGGTGCCGGCCCCCGTGATGAAGGCGACCTTGCCCGCCAGCAGACCCGTCATGTGCGCTTCCCCCGAAAACCCCGCGCTCGCGGGGGCGGCATGATGGGGGCATGGCTGGACTGGCGCCACCCCCGGGGGATAGCCTTGGGCCACGCCGCGCCCCGCCCCGGGGCAGCGGGCGGGAGGGACAGAGCCATGGACGGATCCACCGGCACGGTGCGGGCGCCGATGCAGCTGACGATCAGCCGCAAGAAGGACCCGGTCTACAAGGAAGGCCGCCGCGTCTTCTTCAAGTACCGCGATCTCGGCGTGGCGGACGCCACGGGCGGCGCGATGCGTGCGCAGATCATGGAAGCCGTCACCGGCATGACCGAGCCCACGGGCTGGCACGTGCACCACTGCCAGGCGCAGTTCATCTACATCATCAAGGGCTGGGTCGAGCTGGAATTCGAGGACGGCACGCGCACGCGGCTCGAGGCCGGGGACACCGCGATGATCCCGGGCGAGATGAAGCACAACGAGTTCGGCACCTCGGACGACGTCGAGATCCTGGAACTGTCGATCCCGGGGCCGATGGGCACGACGCCCTGCGACCCGCCGGCCAATATGAGCCGCTGACGCGCGATCCCGTCATGCCCGGCCGACCGCCGGGCATCCCGCACCGCGTGCATGGCCGGGCCGGACCCGGCCATGATGCGTGGCGCCGTGCAGCATCCAGACCAACCGCCAAGGACATCGCCGCATGATCCACGTCCTCGCCATCATCACCGCCAAGCCCGGCATGCGGGAGCAGATCCTGGAGCATTTCCGCGCCAACATGCCGGCCGTGCACGCCGAGGCCGGCTGCATCGAATACGGCCCCGCCATCGACACCGAGGGCATGGGCAAGTTCCAGACCCCCTTCGGACCCGACAGCTTCGTCGTGATCGAGAAGTGGGAGAGCAAGGAGCATCTCGCCGCCCATGCCGCCGCCCCGCACATGGCGGCCTATGCGGCAAAGACGAAGGAGATGATCGCCTCGCGCGTCATCCACGTGCTCTCCCCGGCGGGGTGATCGCCGACGCGGCGCGCCGGTTCATCGAGGGCCGGCGCGTGGCGCACCTCGCCACCGCCGACGCTTCGGGCGTGCCGCAGGTGGTGCCGGTCTGCTTCGCGCTCGCCGCCGATACCGCCTACATCGCCATCGACGCCAAGCCGAAGCGGGGCCCCGCGACGGCGCTGAAGCGGCTTCGCAACATCGCCGCCAACCCCGCCGTCGCGCTGGTCTTCGACCACTACGAGGAGGACTGGACGCGGCTCGGCTGGGTCATGCTGCGCGGGCGCGCTGCGGTGCTGGAAGGCGCCGCGGCCCTGCCCGCCCAGGCCCTGCTGAAGGCCCGCTACCCGCAATACGCGGCGATGGACCTCGCAGGCCTGCCCGTCATCGCCATCCATATCGAGACCGCCCGGTCCTGGGGCCGGCTTGCAGAGGACTTCGCACCATGAAGATCGGCGTCTTCTACTTCCCCACCGACTACGGCATCGACTGCGGCGAACTCGGCGAGGCGCTGGAATCCCGCGGCTTCGACAGCCTGTTCCTGCCGGAGCACACGCATATCCCGACGAGCCGCCGCAGCCCCTTCCCCGGCGGCGGCGACCTGCCCAAGCGCTACGCCCATACCCATGATCCCTTCGTGGCGCTGTCCTTCGCCGCGGCGCGGACGAAGACGCTCCGCCTCGGCACCGGCATCTTGCTGGTGCCGCAGCGCGACCCGATCGTGACGGCCAAGGCCGTCGCAAGCCTCGACCGCATGTCGGGCGGGCGGTTCCTCTTCGGCATCGGCGGCGGCTGGAATGTCGAGGAGATGGAAAGCCACGGCGCCAGCTACCCGACGCGCTTCAGGCTGATGGAGGAGCGGGTCCGCGCCATGCAGGCGCTCTGGAGCCAGGAGGAGGCGGAGTTCCACGGCAAGTACGTGAACTTCGAGAAGTCCTGGATGTACCCGAAGCCCCTGCAGAAGCCCTGGCCGCCCATCCTGCTCGGCGGCGAGACCGACCACACGCTGCGCCGCGTCGTCGATTTCTGCGACGGCTGGTTCCCCCGCCCGGGCCGGGGCACGGAGATGGTCGAGGGCGTCAACCGCCTGCGCCGGATGGCCGAGGAGCGGGGTCGCGACCCGAAGACGCTGCAGACCATCGTCTTCCGCGCCCCGCCCGAGGCCGCGGCCCTGGCGGAGTACCGCGCCGCCGGCATCGACGGCGCGCTGCTGGAGATCGGCGACCTCGACCGCGACGCGATCCTGCGCCTGCTCGACAGCTACGTGCCCCTCCTGAAGGCGTGACCCTGGCGCTTCCCGCCGACCGGGCCGCGCCCTAAACGTCACCGCGGGCGCGCCTTGGGCGAAGCCGATGACGGGGGAGAAGCATCCTCCCTCGCAGAAGGGGTGGCGACGGGGGTCCTCCCCCGCGCTGGCATTGTCGGGGGATCTTCGGGGATGGCGGCCAGAGCCTGGGCACGCAAGCTGCGCATCGCGCCGGGACGGCGGGCCGGCATCGCGCGCGTCGCGCGGATGATCCTCGTGCTGGTCGCGGTGCTGCTGGCCACCCTGGCGACCGATCCGAACATCGACGAGGCCGGTGGCATCTGGCTCGACACGGCGCTCTGGACCTGCGTCGGCGGGCTGCTGCTGGACTGGCTCACCCGGGCCTGGAAAGCGCGGCTGCGCGAGAAGGGCATGCTCGGCTACCTGTGGTCCTTCTTCGGCGTGCTGGATGCCATCGCCGGCCTGGCGGTGCCCCTCGCCTTCCTGATCGGCGCCCGCGACGACCCGCTCTGGCAGTGGGGCGGGCTGTGGTCGCTGAAGCTGGTCGAATGTGCGCCGCGCCTCGAACGCCTCGCGCGCGTGCTGAAGCGGGAGGCCGGGTCGCTCGGCGCGGTCGCCGCGCTCGGCGCCATCCTGCTGTTCCTCTCGGCCGCCGGTATCCACGGCATCGAGGGCGAGGACCAGAAGGAGGCCTTCGGCACCATCCCGGTCTCGCTCTGGTGGGCGATCAACACCGTCACCGGCGTCGGCATCGAGGCGGTGCCAGAAACCGCGATCGGCCGCATCCTCGCCGGCGGGCTGATGGTGATCGGCCTCGGCGCCTTCGGCCTCTTCGCCGGTATCCTGGCCAGCGGCTTCTCGGCCGAGGTGCAGCGCGAGCAATTCCTCGGCTCCTGGGACCTCGTCTCCCGCGTGCCGTTCCTGAAGGCACTCGGCCCGTCGGCGATCGCCGACCTCGCCAACGCGCTGCGGCGGATGGACGTGCCGGAGCAGACCGTGATCGTGCGCCGCGGCCAGCGCGGCGAATGCATGTATTTCGTGGCCGAAGGCGAAGTGGAGGTCGAGGTGCCGGGCGGCCCGATCACCCTGCCCGAGGGCAGCTTCTTCGGCGAACTCGCGCTGATCGACGGCGGCGGCGTGCGCAACGCGACGGTGCGCTGCAGCAGCCCCGCGACGCTGCTCGTGCTCGACGTCGCCGACTTCCGCAGCCTGCTGGCGCGGCATCCGGGTCTCGCCGAGATCGTGCAGAGCGAGGCGCAGAAGCGACGGCAGGGGTAAGGCGGCGATGCACGCCGCGCCGCGGCCCCTCGCGCGGAGGGGCTGCTCCAGGCATCGGTTTTCCAGAGCAGGAAATCCGGTCTGACTGATTCAGTCAGACCGCATAGTGCCCTAGGCGGCACCCTCCGCGGCAGTCAGACCCTGGCGTCGGCGCCGTTGCATGGCCCGCACCGGATCGAGGATCTGCTTCGTATCCTCCGCGCCGCCAGCACCGGCTGGCATCGCGTCGCGCTGCGCCAGGGCGACCACGAAATCCGCGCAGATCTTCTGCACCTGCGGGTTGGCGATCGCCTCGTCCGACAGCAGGAGCGCGTTGTACTGCCATGGCCGCTGGATGTCGCGCAGCACCGGTCGCAGGCCCAGCGGCGCCAGCATCGAGAAGACCTCGAGATCGACGAGTTGGCCATCCCAGCGCGCCGTGCGTTCCAGCTCGACATAGAGGGCATGGCAACTGGCGAGGGCGCGCTTCGCGCCGCCCAGCACCGTACCGGCGGCGCCCTCGACGTCCACCCACATCACCTTCGCCGCGTCCGCGGCCTCATCACCGAGAAACGCATCGATGGTGACCGCTGGCACGCGGAACACATCGAAATCCATGTTCTTCCGTGCCTTGAGCACCGAGTCCGGCAGCATGCTGCCCATCTTGCGGATGCGCTGGCCGGTATCGCGCCGGAAGGGGACGCGGAAGTCGATATGCCCCGGGGCGTCGGCGACGCAGGCGTGAAGGTATTCTACCCCGGCAGCCTGGCAGGCTTCGGCGTTGTCGGACGCGACCTGGGGATGCCCCTCGAAGGCGACGACCCGCGCATCGGGCAGCCTGGCCCGCATGCTGCGCGAGAATTCCGCCGCATGGGCGCCGATCTCCATCACGATCTTCGGCTGCAGGGCAACGCAGATCGCGCGGAACGCATCCTCGAGCCCGTCCGTCAGCCGCAACCGCGCAAGCTTGACGGCGGGATCCTCGGCGGCAGCCTGGGGACCAGGACTGTCGGCAGAGGCGAAAGGAACGCCGAGACTTGCGCCAAGGCTTTGCGTGAGCAGGCCCAGCACGAATGCCTGGGCCTCACCCGATACCGTCATCTCGCATGCTCCAGTTCCCGGCGTGACCGGCACGCGACCACTGCTGCCCGCACCGCGGACGCCGACCGGGCTATCCATTCCAAAAACGCAAGAACCCGCGGCCGCACAAGCACGCAGCGTCGAAGAGCATGCTTCGGGGCATTGTCGCCTGGTCAAGAACCCCAAGCGGGACGCGTTAACTCAGCCTTAAGTTCGGTACACCTCGGAACCTTCGAACGCAAGGTCCTTCCCGGAGCCACGACAGGGATGGACTGCGGCGCAAACCATCGCGCGGCGCCACCGGCGACGGTCACCGACCGCGTCGCACGGCTGATCCGCCCCCCGCCTCCCCGGGGCGCGCGGGCATCCCTGCAGCCTTCCCACCTACTGTGGCGCCACCACCCGCGGCTCCCGCCAGGCGCGCATCAGCGCATGCGCCACCGCCAGCAGCGCCGGCCCGACGAAGAGCCCGAGGAAGCCGAAGGCCAGCATGCCGCCGAAGACGCCGAGGATGATCAGCGACAGCGGCATCGCGCTGCTGCGGCTGATCAGCAGCGGCCGCACGACGTTGTCGCTGCCGGAGACCAGGATCAGCCCCCAGAGCCCCATGAAGATCGCCCAGCCCGTCTCCCCCGTGGCGTAGAGCCACCAGGCCGCCCCCGCCCAGGCCGCGATCACCAGCGGCGACAACACCTGGCTGACCGAGCAGACGAAGCCGAGGAAGCCGATCGTCGCCGCGCCGGGCACGCCGCAGATGGCCAGCCCCACCCCCAGCAGCACGCCCTGCAGGATGCCGGTACCCACCACGCCCCAGGCGACGCCACGCAGCGCACCGCCCGCGGCGTCCAGCGTGGCGACGCCGGCCTGCCCACCGAGCCGCGCCGCGACGTCGCGCAGGGTCTCGACCATGCGGTCGCCGCTCATCCAGAAGGCCGTCGTCACCACCAGCGCCAGCAGCAGTTGCACCAGGCTGTCCACCACCGCGCCGCCCAGGCCGATCGCCGCCTTGCCGATCGCGTCCGAATAGGGCGCGAGCACGCTCCGGATGTCGCTCTGCGCCGCCTTGATCTGCGGCCAGGCGCCTTCGATGTCGTCGCCGATGACGGGCAGGGTCGCCAGCCAGACCGGCGGCGCGGTCGGGATCTGCGCCAGCGCGTCGCGCGCCATCGCCGCCCCGGCATGGATCTGGTCCGAGAGGCCGGGCGCCATGGCCAGCACCGGCAGCACCACCAGGAGGATCAGCAGCACCAGCATCAGCCCCGCTGCAGGCGCCCGCGCGAGGCCGATGCGCACGAGCCAGGCGCGCAACGGCCAGGTGCCGATGGCGATGAAGGTGCCGAACAGGATCGCCACCGCGAAGGGTTGCAGCACCCGCAGCACACCGAGCAGCAGCAGCGCGAGCAGCAGCAGCACCGCGGCGCGCTCGACCAGGCGCACGGTCTCGGCGCGGCCGTGTTCGCCAGGATGCGGCGCCTGCGAATCGGACATGGCAGCGGCCTCCTCCTAGCCCGATCGAGAGAAGCATGCGCGGCGGCGGTCCGGAAGCGCGACGCGCAGACGCGTGCGGGGCGGCCCCCTTGCGGCGCGTGCCGGCGCGGCTGGGCGCCGACGCCCCTGGACTCGGACACGGCGGCGCGCCCAGCATGCGCCGGGCATCGTACGGGGGCAGGCATGGCAGCGACATGGTCGGGCGGCTACGCCACCGAGACCCCCTACCTGCCGACCTATCTCAGCGCGCAGGCGCCGGCCGAGATGGCGGCGGTCGCCGCGCTCGCCGGCGTGCATTTCGGCCTGAAGCGCGAGGGCCTGACCGTGCTCGACCTCGGCTGCGGCCGCGGCGTCGCCGCGCTGAGCCTGGCCGCCGCCAACCCGTCCTGGACGGTGATCGGCATCGACTACATGCCGGCCCATGTCAGCGAAGCGCGCGACATCGCCGCCGCAGCGGGGCTCGACAACATCCGCTTCCTCGAGGCCGATATCGGCGCCCTCGACGACGCCGCGGCGGAGCGGCTGCTGCCGGAACTCGACAGCGTCAGCCTGCACGGGCTCTGGACCTGGGTCTCCGACCGGGTGCGCGCGGGCATCCTGGCGATCCTGCGCGCCCGCCTTCGCCCCGGCGGCTTCGCGCTCGTCTCCTACAACGCCCTGCCGGGATGGTCCTCCGACCTCGCGCTGCGGCGGCTGCTGCATGACCACGTCGCATCCGGCACGGGACCGATCGAGGCCCGCATGGCCGAGGCGATCGACGCCGCCCGCGCGCTGCACGCGGCCGGCGCGACGGCGCTGAAGGACAGCTTCTTCATGCGCCGCTTCGCCGAGGCCGCCCCCGCCTCGCGCGAGGCCTTCGCGCGCTACGCGGTGCACGAGTTCATGTCGGAGCACTGGCGCCCCGCCTTCGCGCAGGACGTCGCGGCGGACTTCGCGCAGGCCAAGCTCGACCGCGTCGGACCGGCGGCGCTGGCGCTGCACTTCGCCGAACTCACCCTGGAACCGGCGCAGCGCGAGGCCATCGATGGCCTGCCGCGCGGCATGGACCGCGAGTTCCTGCGCGACCTCTATGCCGAGCCGAGCCTGCGCCAGGACCTTTTCGTGCGCGGGCGGCGCCCGGCGGACCCGGCGACGTCGGTGGCCGAACTCGTGCTCGCGCTGCGGCTGGTGCCGGAGGATGGGCGGGTGGCGCTGGATACGCCGGCGGGCCAGGCGGAGCTGCCGCCCGCGGTGATCGGGGCGGCGCTCGGGGCGCTGCAGCGCCGCCCGCACAGCATGGCGGAGCTGATGGCGCTGCCGGAGATGGCGCGCACGACACCGGGGGAGCTGTTGGCGATCCTCGCCGGCAGCCATGTCGCCGCCCCGGTCTGGCGGGACGCGCCCGATGCGGCGGCGACCACCCGCGCGCGCCGCTTCAACGAGGTGCTGCTGCGCCATCTCGGCGCCGATGCCGCGGTGATGGGCGGCGACCTCGCCATCGCCGCGCCGATGCTGGGTGCCGGCGTGCCGACCGCGCCGGTCGAGATCGCCACGCTGATCGCGCTGCAGGCGGCGGCCGATGCCGGTCGGCCGCCACCGGCGGTGCCGGAGATCGCGGCAGGGATGCTGGTGCAGGGCTCCTCGGCCGAGGCGGTGGCCTGGACGGAGCGGGCGGTGAACCGCACGCTGACGCGGCGGCTGGCGGCCTGGCGGACGGTGGGGCTGTTGCCGCCTACTCCATCGTGATGCTGACCCGTGCCGCGAGCGCGCGCAGATCGGCGAGCTGGCCCTGGATGAAGGCCCGGAAGGCCTCCGGCGTGCCGGCCATCCCCTCGGCCGACGCATTCGCCAGGGCGCGCTGCATGTCGGGCGTCGCCATCGCCGCCTGCACCGCGGCGTTCAACGCCTGCACCACCGGCGCCGGCATCGCGGCCGGGCCGGCGAGGCCGAACCAGGAGCCGGGCAGGACGCCCTGGATGCCGGCCTCCACCAGCGTCGGCGTATCGGGATAGCGGGCGAGGCGGCGCGGGTTGGCGGTGGCGAGCACGCGGAGCCGCCCCGCCTCGACCAGCGGCGCCGAGATGCCGGTGCCGTCGATCACCCAGTCCACCGAGCCCGCGGCGAGGTCCGTCATGGTGGGCGCGCTGCCGCGATAGGGCACATGTGTCATGCGCGTCGCCGTCGCGGCGCAGAACTGCTCGGCCTGGATGTGCTGCACGCTGCCGACGCCGGAGGAGGCGAAGGTGATCGCCTCCGGCCGCGCCTTCGCGTCCGCCACCAGGGCGGCGACGTCGCGCCAGGGCGCATCCGCCTTCACCAGCAGCACATGCGGCTGCAGGGCGAGGCCGGAGACGGGGGCGAAGGCGGTCTCGGCCTCGAAGGGCAGGCGCTTCGAGAAGACGGGGGCGATGGCGACGGCCGTCGGGTGGACCAGCAGCAGCGTGTGCCCATCGGTCGATTTCGCGACGGCTTCTGCCGCGATGATGCCGGAGGCGCCGGTGCGGTTCTCG
The DNA here is from genome assembly GCA_027489135.1 of Acetobacteraceae bacterium. Taxonomy (GTDB): domain Bacteria; phylum Pseudomonadota; class Alphaproteobacteria; order Acetobacterales; family Acetobacteraceae; genus JAIEOP01. The sequence goes on along the minus strand of JAIYAI010000544.1, from coordinate 3,158 downwards.
ACGACGCAGGGCTGGCCGAAGTGCTCGCCGAAGCGAGCGACCAGGACCCGGGCCAGCACGTCGGTCAGCCCGCCCGGCGGGAAGCCGACCAGGATGCGCACGGGCCGCTGCGGCCAGGGGCTGGCCGTTTGGGCAGTCCCTTGGGCCAGGGCCGGGCGCGCGGCGAGGCCGGCCAGAAGCAGGCTGCGTCTTTGCATGGTGGTTTCTCTCCCAGGGACATGATTGTTGCGGATACCCCCCAGCGCGTCACCCCGGGCTGGACGCAACGCCGCAACCTGCCAAGAGTGGGCCACCACGCAAGCAACCGGAGTAAGCCATGACCGAGTATGTCCCCGAGAAGGTCTGGACCTGGAACAAGGCCAGCGGCGGCCGCTTCGCCAACATCAACCGCCCCATCGCCGGCGCGACGCACAAGAAGGAGCTGCCGGTCGGCAAGCACCCGATGCAGCTCTACAGCCTCGGCACGCCGAACGGGGTGAAGGTGACGATCATGCTGGAGGAGCTTCTCGCCCTCGGGCACACGGGCGCCGAATACGACGCCTGGCTGATCCGCATCGGCGAGGGCGACCAGTTCGGCTCGGGCTTCGTCGCCATCAACCCGAATTTCAAGATCCCGGCGCTGCTCGACCGCAGCGGGCCCACGCCGGTGCGCGTCTTCGAATCCGGCGCCATCCTGCTGCACCTCGCGGAGAAGTTCGGCGCCTTCATGCCGGCGTCGGGCCCGGCGCGGGCCGAGGCACTGTCCTGGCTGTTCTGGCAGATGGGCAGCGCGCCCTATGTCGGCGGCGGCTTCGGGCATTTCTACGCCTATGCGCCGACCAAGCAGGAATACCCGATCGACCGCTTCACCATGGAGACCAAGCGCCAGCTCGACGTGCTGGACCGGCGCCTGGCCGAGAGCGAGTTCATCGCGGGGCGGGACTACACCATCGCCGACATGGCGATCTTCCCCTGGTATGGCGGGCTCGTGAAGAACTGGATGTACAACGGGGCGGAGTATCTCGACGCCGGGTCGTACAAGAACGTGAACCGCTGGGCGGACCAGCTTCTGGCGCGGCCGACGGTGCGGCGCGGGCGGATGGTGAACCGGGTGCAGGGCGACCCCGCGATGCAGCTGCATGAGCGGCATGACGCCAGCGACTTCGAGACGAAGACGCAGGACAAGATCGCGCCGGCGGCGGAGTAGGTCCGTCGGGCTGGGGGGCCACCCCCACCCGTCGGAAGCAGTGCTTCCGACCCCCCGCCAGCGGGGGAGGGCTTTGCGCGCGCTGCAGGCATGGCGCGGGTGCGAATGCCCAGCGGAGCAGCAGTGACGGTCCCGCTGCGCGATTCTGTGCAGGTGGAACGCGATACCGTCGCGCCGCGCGGGCCTAGCCTCTGTGCGTGACGCGACGGACCCTGTCCCCGGCCCTGCTCGGCTGGCTGTTGGCCGCCCCGGCGGTGCTCTTCCTGCTCGGCGGCTTCGTGCTGCCGGCGGCGCAGACGCTCTTCCTCGGCTTCAACGCGAAGACCGAGGCCGGCGTGATGCAGTACGGCCTGACCCTCGACAATTACCGCCGCGCCTTCGCCAACGACCTCTACTGGCGCGTGCTGCTGCGCACGGTGCGGCTTGCGGCCAGCGCAGCCTTCGTCGCCATGATCGTCGGCTATCCGCTGGCCTGGGCGGTGGCGCGGGGCCAGGCCTGGCTGTCGCGCACGGTCACGCTGGTGCTGGTGGCGCCGCTGCTGGTGAACGTGGTGGTGCGGTCCTATGGCTGGTCCGCCATCCTCAGCCGCAGCGGGCTGATCGCCTGGGCCGCGATCGGGCTCGGGGTTGCCTCGGCGGATGAACCGCCGGCGCTGCTCTACACGGAATGGGCGGTGCTGATCGCCTCCGTCCATGTCTTCCTGCCCTTCATGGTGCTGCCGCTGGCGGGCGCCCTGTCCCGCATCCCGCCGGCGGTCGAGCAGGCGGCCATGGTCGCCGGGGCCAGCCCCTTCCGCGTCTTCCTGCGCGTGACCCTGCCGCTGAGCCTGCCCGGCCTTGCCGTCGGGCTGCCGCTGGTCTTCTCGCTGACGGCCGCGGCCTATGTCACGCCGCAGATCCTGGGCGGCAATTTCTCGCCCCTGCTGGGCACGCTGATCGAGCAGCAGGTGCTGACCCTGCATGACTGGCCCTTCGGCGCCGCGCTCTCGACCCTGCTGGTCGTGATGGTGCTGCTGGTGAACCTGCTCTTCATCGGCGTGCTGGCGCGGCGGCTGCGCGGCTGGACGACGGGGCCGGCATGACCGACGCGCGCATCCCCCTGCCCCTGCTGGCCGTGGTGCTGGCGCTGCTGGTGGTGATCGTCGCGCCGCTGGCCGTGCCGGTGGCGATGTCGATCTCCGACACGCCCTACATCGCCTTCCCGCCGGAGGGCTTCACCCTCGAATGGTACGTCAACGTGCTGACGGACCCGGAGGCGCAGGCAGCGCTGGTGGTGTCCCTGAAGCTCGCCCTGGCGTCCACGCTGGCGGCGTTGGCGCTGGGGATCCCCTGCGCCATGGCGCTGGTGCGGCTGCGCTTCCCGGGGCGCGGCGCGGTGCTGGCGCTGGTGCTGGGGCCGCTGGTGGTGCCGCTGATCGTCACCGGCGTCGGGCTGCTGCAATTCTTCTCCCTGCTCGGGCTGCGCGGCGCCTTCCTGCAGCTCTGGATCGGCCACACCGTGGTCTGCCTTCCCTATGTGGTCCGCTCCGTCTCCGGCGCGCTGACCACGGCCGACCCGACGCAGGAGGATGCGGCGCGCGTGCTCGGCGCGGGGCCCGTGCAGGTCTTCCTGCGTGTGATCTGGCCGCAGATCCGGCACGGCGTGGCGGCAGCGGCGATCTTCGCCTTCATCATCTCCTTCGACGACTTCGCCATCTCGATGTGGCTGTCGGATGCGCGGAACTTCCCGCTGCCGCTCTACCTCTACGCCGCGATCCAGCGGTTCTTCGACCCCTCCATCGCCGCGCTCTCGGCGCTGATGGTCTTCTTCGCGCTCGGCCTGGTGCTGCTGCTGGAGAAGGGCCTCGGCATCGGCGTGCGGCGCATCGCCGGCTGATCCACAGGGAGCCCCAACCATGACCCCCACCCGCCGCACGCTGCTCGGCGCCACGCTCGTCACGCCCTTCATCCGCCGCGCCGAGGCCCAGACGCG
>JAIYAI010000055.1 GCA_027489135.1 Acetobacteraceae bacterium | reverse complement strand
GCTGGGCATGGGCTCCGACACCGGCGGATCGGTGCGGCTGCCGGCGGCGGTGCACGGGCTGCATGGGCTGAAGCCGACCTACGGGCGGCTCTCGCGCGCCGGCATCCTGCCCAATGCCTATACGCTCGACGTCGCAGGGCCGCTCACGCGGCGGGCGATCGACGCCGCGCTGGCGATGGATGTGCTCGCCGGCCACGACCCAGCGGATCCGACCAGTGTCGACCTGCCCGTGCCGCGCCACGCGGAAGGGATCGAGGCCGGCGTGAAGGGCCTCACCATCGGCGTCCTCCGCCGCTTCCACACGCAGGACTTCACCGCCGACCCCGAGATGGCCGCCGCCTTCGAGGAGGCGGTCGCCGCGCTGGCCGAGGCCGGTGCGCGCATCGTCGAGGTCACCGTGCCCTACACGGTGCAGCAGTACCGCGAATGCATGCGCCCGATCAGCAGCGCCGAGGCGCTGTCGATCCACGGCCCAGACGTGCGGAGCAGGTTCGCGCTGATGGGCAAGGCGCTGCAGGCGAAGTTCCTCGCCGCCATGGCGATCCCGGCCGCCGACTATGTCACGGCGCAGCGCTGGCGGCGGGAGATGGCGGCGGCCACGGACGCCACGATCCGCACCTGCGACGCCGTCCTGATGCCCTGCGTGATGACCCGCGTGCCGCGCTGGGAGGAAGGCGAGGCCCGCTTCCAGCAGTTCATGATGGCGAGCGCGACCGCCGTGCTGAACGTCAGCGGCCACCCGGCGGCCTCGGTGCTGACCGGCTTCGATAGTGCCGGCCTGCCGCTCTCCGCCCAGATCGTCGCCCCCTACTGGGCCGAGCCCATGCTGCTCCGCGTCGCCCATGCGCTGGAGCAGGCAACGGGACACTTCAAGCGCCTGCCCGCAACCCCGAGGAGCCCGTCATGACCCCCACCATGACCCGCGAGGAGGCGATGCGCCTCCTCCTCCGCTTCGGCGTCACGCCCGAGGACGCGATGGCTGGCCGCCTGATGGAGGCCGCGGACCGCATGGCCGCGAACCTCGCGCCGCTGCCGAAGGACCTGCCCGCGGGGCTCGAGCCGTCCTCCGCCTTCTCGGTGCCGCGGCCATGAGCGCGGATCTCTCCCGCCGCGGCCTGATGGCCGGCGCCGCCGCGCTGGCCGCATCCCCCGCATTGCCGGCATCCGCCCAGGCCGAGACCGTACTCCGCGTTGCCATGACGCTGTCCGACGTGCCCTATCTCGCCGGCCAGCCGGACCAGGGCGGCGAGGGTTGGCGCTTCGTCGGCGTCACCCTGCACGACAGCCTGGTCGGCTGGGACCTCAGCCAGCGAGACAAGCCCTCGACCATGATTCCCGGCCTGGCGACGGGGTGGGAGGCCGATCCCGCCGACCGCACGAAGTGGGTCTTCAGGCTCCGCGAGGGCGTGCGCTTCCACGACGGCAGCCCCTTCGACGCCGATGTCGTGCTGTGGAACCTGCAGAAGCTGATGAACCAGCAGGCGCCGCAATACGACCCGCGGCAGGTGGCGCAGACCTTCGGCCGCATGGGGCTGCTGGCGGGAGCCGAGAAGCGCGACGCGAACACCGTCGTCATCACCACGAAGACGCCGGACGCACTGCTGCCCTGGTATTTCGGGCGGATCATGATCTCCTCCCCTGCGCACTGGGAGAAGATGGGGCGGAACTGGGAAGCCTATGCCCGCACGCCCTCCGGCCTCGGCCCCTGGAAGTTCGACCGCTTCGTGCCGCGCCAACGGCTCGAGCTCGTCCGCAACACGGAATACTGGAACCCGGCGCGGGTGCCGAAGACGGACCGCCTGGTGCTGCTGCCGATCCCGGACGCGAACACCCGCGTCGCCGCCCTGCTCTCCGGCCAGGTCGACTTCATCGAGGCGCCGCCGCCCGATGCCGCGCCGCGGTTGCGTGCGGCGGGGATGCAGATCGTCACCAACCGCTACCAGCACACCTGGCCGTGGTTCCTCTCCCGGCTGGATGGCGCGCCGACCGCCGATATCCGCGTCCGCCGCGCCCTGAACCTGGCGATCGACCGCGACGGCATCGCCGGGCTGCTGCAGGGCTTCGGCGCGCCCGCGGTGGGCAACGTGCCGCCCGGCCATCCCTGGTTCGGCGAGCCGACCTGGAAGATCCGGTACGACCAGGCCGAGGCCCGGCGCCTGCTGGCCGAGGCGGGCTATGGCCCGCGCAATCCGCTCAAGCTGAAGGTCACCATCAGCGCCTCCGGCTCCGGCCAGATGCAGCCCGTGCTGATGAACGAGGCGCTGCAGGAGATGCTGCGCGCGGTGAACGTGGAGGTCACCTTCGAGGTGATCGACTGGTCCACCATGACGCAGCGCCGCGGACAGGGCGCGCAGGCGCCGGACCAGGTCGGCATCCATGGGCTGAACAATTCCTGGTCCTGGGTCGATCCTGATTTCGGCTTCACCAGCGTGCTCGGATCGGACCGAATCCCGCCGCGCGGCAGCAACTGGGGCAACGTGCGCCTGCCCGAGTTCGACCGGCTCTGCGCCGCCATCCGCGCCGAGTTCGACCGCGAGAAGCAGGACGCGCTGATCGCGGAACTGCACGCGAAGATGGTGGAGGACGCGACCTGGCTCTTCGTGGTCCACGACCTCAACCCGCGGGCCATGTCGCCGCGGGTGAAGGGCTTCGTTCAGGCGCAGAACTGGATCCAGGACCTGACGCCCATCACGATGGGCTGAGAGCCGCTACGCCGCGGCGAGGAGCCTCGTCTCCTCCGCCGCGGCGTCGCCGTACTCGAATTCCAGCATCAACAGCCGCTTGTTCAGCCGCGTCGCCGGCAATTCCTCCGTCATGCCCATCCCGCCATGAAGCTGGATGACGGATGCGGCGAAGCGGCGCGCGGCGGGGCCGATATGCAGCCGGGCGAGCGCGATCCCGCGATCCGGCCAGACCCCCTCCGCCACCGCGTCGAGCAGCGCGGTCACCTGGGCCCGCATCGCCTCCTGCGCGACGAAGAGATCCGCGACGCGGTGCCGCAGCACCTGTTGCGTCGCCAGCGGCGCGTCGAACTGCACGCGCGTCGAGAGATAGGCGATGGTCTGTTCCAGGACCGCGCCCATCGCCGCCACCGCCTCCACGCAGCCGAGAAGCTGCCCGGTCTGCAGCGCGCGCCGGGTCGCCGCGGCGGCCGCCGGACCGCGCACCAGCACCGTGCCCGGCAACGCCGTGCCGCCGCCGAAGCCGAGATCGAGGCTGGGCCGGTTGTCGAGCCGCTCATGCCGGCGCCAGGCGATGCGGGGGTCGTCAACCGCGACCGCCAGGATCACGGCCTCGCCCTCCATGTCGCAGGCGATCGCAACATGCGTCGCGCCGGGCGGCGCCTCCACCCCGACCAGGCTGCCCGACAGCAGGGGCACCTCGCCCTGCCAGCGCGCGGCGAAGCCTGTACCGGACTCGATGCCGTGCAGCGCGGCGAAGGCCGGCGCGACGGTCGCGCGGCCGGCGGCAACCTGCTCCAGCAGCGCCGGCGCATCGGCCAGCAGGGCCGCCGCCACACCGCAGCAGGCCGCGACCGGCAGCGCCAGCGCGCCGCGGGCCGCGCCCTCCACCAGCGCCGCGACGTCGCCCAGCGTGCCGCCGGCGCCGCCCGCGGCCTCAGGGATCACCAGGCCGGGCCAGCCGAGGCCGACGATTTCCCGCCAGGTCCCCGCCTGCAACGCCTGGCGCTCCGCCACCTGGGCGAGCCGCCCGAAACGCGCGTCGAACGCCTCGGCCAGCCTGCGCGCCGCATCCTGCAGGTCACCGGGCCGCATGGGCTGGGTCGCGAATTCCGCGCCGAACAGCGTGCGGCCCAGCACGTTCTTCTGCACCTCGCTCGACCCGCCATAGATCGTCCGGGCGCGACCATGCATGAAGTTGCGCAGCCACCAGATGCCGTCCTCCGCGGCGTTCGCGCCCCCCTCACCCACCACGCGGAAGCGCGCGGCCAGACGATGGCCCGTGGCGTCGAGGCCGATCTCGTCCAGCGCCTGCATCAGGTTCGACGAGACCAGCTTGATGACCGAGGAGACGGCGCCGAGCGGACGCTTCGCCACCATGTCCTCGATCGCACGGCGGCCGAGCGCCTGGACGCCCTGCATCTCCGCCTCCGCCCGCAGCAGGCGGCGGTCGAGGTCGGCCTTGCGCGGATGGTCCGGCCGCGTGGCGTATTCCTCGGCGACCATGCGCCGCGTGCGCGCGAGCAGACGGATCAGCGGCGCCACGTTCGCGCCGCCCAGGCGCTCATGGCTCAGCAGGAACTTGCCGTAGTCCCAGGCCTTGCCCTCCTCGCCCACGCGGTTCGCCACGGGCACGCGAACATTGTCGAAGAAGACCTCGTTGACGTTGTGGATGCCGTCGATGGTGCGGATCTCCCGCACCGTCAGGCCGGGGCTGTCCATCGGGATCAGCAGCATGGTGATGCCCTGCTGCTTCTTCGCCTCCCGGCTGGTGCGCACCAGGGCGTACATCATGTCCGCCTCATGCGCGCCCGTGGTCCAGACCTTCTGGCCGTTGACGAGGTAGTGGTCGCCATCGAGCACGGCGGCGGTCTTCAGGCTGGCGAGGTCGGATCCCGCGCCGGGTTCGGAATAGCCCTGACACCAATGTGCCTCGCCGCGCAGCATCGGCGGCAGGTAGCGCGCCTTCTGGTCATCCGTACCGAAGGCGATCAGCACCGGCGCGATGTGGCGCAGCGCCTGGTACGGTTGGGTCGGGCAGTCGCATTCGGCCAGGGTTTCGTCGAAGATGTGGCGCTGGCGGAGATCCCAGCCGGTGCCGCCATGCTCGCGCGGCCAGCCCGGCGCGCCCCAGCCCTTCGCGTAGAGGATCTTCTGCCAGGTCAGCATCTCGTGCCGGCCCTGCTTCTTCAGCTTCACCACGGCCTCGCGCAGATCGGGCGGGCAGCGGGTCAGCGCGAAGTCGCGCACCTCGGCGCGGAAGGCCTCGTAGTCGATGGCGGCGGTCATGACGGTCCGTCCCGGTCTCGTTCGGCGCGGAGCATCGGGCGGGATGGGGCGAGGGTCCAGGCGAGCGCGGGCCGAATCCGGGCGGGGGTGTGCTTGCGGTGGTAGCATCCGGTCTGGCAACGTGACCCACGGCTGTTGCCATGACCCCTGCTGCCGCGCTGCCCTGCGCGATCGGAGCCTGCGAGCTTGACCCTCGGCCGTTTCCTGCGTCGCCGAACATTCCAGGCGACGGCCGGGCGCGCCGTCCGGCAGCCGGCGTGATGCCGGAGG